>JAHDFQ010000052.1:25596-27643 GCA_020628085.1 Saprospiraceae bacterium | reverse complement strand
CGGCAAGATAGCGTGTATATGAATTGCGATACCGCTACGATTCAAGTGGTTGCCAATACGTTGACCGCCGTCGGTGAGGTCGTCATACAACAAAACGATACCTTGGTTATTTTTTCAGATTCGTTGGCATATTTAGGAAATGAGCGACAAGCCGATTTATTTTATAATGTGGTGCTTCAAAACGGAAATCAAAAACTATTTACCGATCAACTAAATTATAATCTGGAAACGAAATTGGCTCAATATTTTACGGGTGCAATCTTGACCGATGGTAAAACCCAATTGCAAAGTAAACGAGGTTATTATTACGTTGATACGAATGAAGCCTTTTTTAAAGATAGTGTCATCGTCGTTGATCCAGAATTTGAGCTTCGAGCAGATACACTCAACTTTAATACCCAAACCAAAATCGTTAACTTTCTTGGGCCAACCCGAATTAATATCGACGATAGTAAAATTTATTGTGAAGCGGGCTTTTTCAATACGACAAATAATACCGCAGAATTTCGGATTAATCCGCAATTTGTAAAAGGCGAGCAGCAAGCTACCGCTGATATGATTAGTTATGACGGACTCAAAAAGGAGATCAAACTAGAAGGAAATGCTCAGTTTATTGAAAATGATCGGGAAGCTAAAGCCAATACAATTCGTTACGACGAAGCCAATGATATCACCTATCTGGAAGGAAATGGTTTTTATAAAGATGCGACTCAAGAAATAGCTGCTGATACTATTATTTATGATTCTAAGAATGGACAATACTCCACCAAAGGACGATCCATCGTTCAAGACTCTACTCAAATATTAATGGCCAACCAAATTGATTTTGATGACTTGACAGGTTTGGGAACTGCTTCTGGAAATGTCATTTGGCAAGATACCACCTCCGATATTACGATTGAATGTGAACAACTGGAATACGATCAATCCTCCGATTATGTAGTAGCTTACGGTGGAACGCCCTTGCTGACAACTCTAATGGAGGGCGATACGATGTTCATGGTGGCGGATACCTTAATGGCAATTCGAGCAGATCAAATGGAGACCAAAATGGCGATGGATAGTTCAACTATTTTGAACGTTGATTCGTTACTACAAAAAGACATTCCAGATGTTAAATTGGATACCGTTTTGACTAATATAGATAGTAATTTGGTACGAATAGACACGACTATCATCAATAATAATCCACTCGATAGTTTACAAGCAGAAACCCAAAAATTTGACAGTTTAAATATTGATTCTATACGTACCGAAATTATAGAAAAGGACAGTTTAGTTACGGATTCAACTCTATTAGAAATCTCGAATTTGGATAGTCTAAATATAGATTCTACTGCTTTAGAGATCATGCAGAATGATACCTTGTTAACGGATTCTATTGATATTAAAGAAGTACAATTAGACTCTTTGCTAACTGATTCTTTAGGTGTTGATATGGTAGAACCACCAAAAGATACGTCTAGAAACTTGATTGCTTATGGAGACGTTCGTATTTTTAAAAGTGATCTACAAGCTGTCTGTGATTCATTGATTTTTGAAGGGCGAGATTCTATATTTAATTTTTATAAAAATCCGTTGGTTTGGTCGGATACTACACAGTTTTCGGCAGATACAATTCGGATGAAAATGGAAAATGGAGCATTGGATACGATATTTTTAAAGAATAATAGTTTTATTGTCAATTCACCCGATGAGATTCTATTTAATCAGATCAAAGGACGAGACATTCAAGGTTACTTTAAAGAAAATGAATTATATAAATTATTGGTAGAAGGTAATGCCGAATTTGTGTATTATTTAGTCGATGAACAAACAGCATATATTGGAGTGAACAAGGCATTATGTAGCAATATGATTCTGAACTTTAATAGTAATGTTGTCGAACGGATCAATTGTTTTCCCAATCCGAAGGCAGAACTCAAACCCGTGCAAGGAGTAGGTCAAATCGCACTGGATGGATTTGGGTGGCGCATTAAAAAGCGTCCTTTGTCCAAAGCTGATTTATATAAAAATAGAGGTGAAAAAGCTATCGATGTTGACGATG
>JAHDFQ010000052.1:0-25496 GCA_020628085.1 Saprospiraceae bacterium | reverse complement strand
CTGATTTATATAAAAATAGAGGTGAAAAAGCTATCGATGTTGACGATGCAGAGGAAACAGATTCCGAAACAGATTCCGAAACAGAGACAGCGGAACAACCACCCATTGAAGAAAAGCAATTTAAAACGAAATCACCTAAGGAGAATACGAAAAATGAAAAAAAATCAAATTAATATCAATTACAAAACTATACTATCAGTTGCGTTGATCTGTATTTGGTCATTTCAAATTTGCATAGCTAATCCGACCGAAAATTTTCAAAAAGCTACAGAATCCTACAAAAATAAGGATTTCAAAACGGCTATTATGGCTTACGAAGCATTAGTTGCTGAGAATTATGTTTCCAAAGAATTATACTATAATTTAGGTAATAGTTATTTCAAAGAAAAGGAATGGGGAAAGGCCGTATTAAACTATGAAAGAGCCTTACAAATTGCACCTTCCGATGAAGATATACAACATAACTTAAAAGTCGTTCACCAAGAATTAGTGGATGATTTAGAAACCGTTCCGCCCTTCTTTCTTTCTAAATGGTGGAATAATCTAAGTCTTTTATTTGGGTCAACCACCTGGTCTATTCTATCTATCATCACCATTTGGCTCGCCATTGCAGGTTTGTATTTATGGCTGACAGGCAAGGTAAGAACACAACGAAAACAAGGTTTTTTGGTAGGAATTAGCTTAGTTGCTATCAGTCTTTTATTTTTTGCATTGGGTAGTACTCGATCTGCTAAAGAGATAGACAGCGGCGAAGCCATCATCATGTCAAAGGAACTTAATTTGCGTGCCGCACCAGACCCCGACAGCAAGTCTATCGTCTTGCTACATGAAGGTACTAAAGTGCAATTAGAAGATCAGATTGGTGAATGGTATAAAGTACGTCTAATCAATGGAGAAATTGGTTGGTTACCGATGGAACAATTGGGAAAGATTTAAATAAGAAAAGCCACCCCAACTAGGGATGGCCCAACAAAAAAATATAAAGCTATGAAAACTAAAACTATTTCAAATTAGTAAGACAAGCGTAAAAACGCCCGATCTTAAAATGGTGTGTTCTTACTTATCATCTGGATCAACTCCGCCGTCCAAACGATCTTGTAATGCTTCTAATTCTGCCCATTTACCATTAGCTGCTAAATCAGCTTGCTTAGCCCAAGTTTTTGGATTGTGCATCTGGTAACGAGAACCAGCATTCGTTAAAACACCTTTAACACGATCAAAACTAGCAGCAGCTAATTCTGCCCAAGTAGTGATACCGTCGTTATTCAATAATTCTGCAATTTTGGGTCCGATACCCTCGATTGCTGTTAAATCATCTACTTTGATTTTTTTTCCTGATGGTAAAGCTACTTTTGAACCTGAAACAACTTCTGCTACTCCTTGCGCCGTACCGACTACTGCACCAGCAACTTTTGCTGCTGTATCAAGAATTGGAGCTGCTTTTTTAGCTTTAGGTTTTGGAGCTGGCTTTGCAACCGTTTCATCTACGTCAAAAGGAATGATACTCACAAAAGTTCTTCCTAAACGACGCTTATTGAACGCTACTGTTCCTGCTACTTTAGCATGAATCGTATGATCTTTACCTAAATATACGTTTTCACCAACGTGGTATTTTGTACCTCTTTGACGAACAATGATATTTCCAGCCAATGCCAATTGACCTCCGAATAACTTCACACCGAGTCGTTTCGCATTACTATCCCGTCCGTTATCCGTACTACCTACACCTTTTTTATGTGCCATGACAAATTATTATTTTGGAATTTCCCGTTAATACAGGAAAATAATTTTAAAATTAATGCTTTTTACTTAATTATCCAACAATTGAGTCCACCTTAATTTTGGTAAATCGTTGACGGTGACCGTTTTTCTTACGGTATCCTTTTCTACGTTTCTTTTTGAAGACAATTACTTTATCTCCTTTTTGGTGTCCAAGTACCGTAGCGTTAACTTTGGCAGCACTGACGACCGGCTTGCCTAGAGTTACCGCGCCGTCATTATCAATCAAATGTACTTGATCGAAAGACACGTTCTCCCCTTCAGAGGCTTCGAGCTGGTGGACAAAGATCTCTTGACCTTCCTCGACTTTAAATTGTTGACCAGCTATGGTTACGATTGCAAACATGCTTACTGTTTTTATAAATAAAAAATGAATGAATAATTGAAAAAGTTAAAATATCCACGAAATGTGACGACACCTCACCTTTTTCAGCCCGCAAATATACAACTTTGTGGACGTTAATACAAATCATAGTTTGAATTTAAAGTAGTAATTTTCACTTATTTACAGCAAATTTTCTAGTATAAACTCCTTTTTCAGTTTTTTCCCCTTTCTAATCAATTTCAATCGCACTCTTTTACCTGCTTTAGATTGTAATTTTCTATTAATAGCATTTAGAGTCATCAATGAACATGGGATTCCATTAACAAACTTTACTACGTCACCTTTACGGCAGCCCGCTCGATAAGCTGGTGAATTTGGTAATACGCTTAATATCACGAAAGTACTATTGTTAGCCCCAGCTGTAATCAAAGTAATTCCACTTTTATCATATAAGAACTTTCGTTTAAATTTTCGGTTGGGCTTTAAATATAATAATGCTTTATTGTAGTGAATGTATATCGTAAAGCGATCTAAAATCCCATTTCCTAAAATTCCATTTCGATGTACTGTTTCTTTTGAATAATCTATTAAACTATCATCTTGAAAATTAGCGATAACACCATTCAATTGATTTTCTAAAATCTGAATTTTTGGAATCCGTCCTGTATATCCTTCCATTGAACCACCTAAACCTGCACCAATATTAGCTCGAACAACTCCTTCTGGAACAGCTAATTCTGGATGCGAATCCGTATTAATCAATAGAGGTAAACTTGCGCCTGTATCTAATAACAGCATACAATTGACCGAATCATTTTGTTGGAAATGTACTAGAGTTTTGAGATAAGGTTTGTTTTTATAAACTTCAATTGCTGATTGTTGTATTTTCTTTGATTTTGGAGGTCTAAATCGTTGTGAATCGTACAAAGTGATAACTTGGCTTCTATAATTAATTTTAACTACAAATCGTCGAAATAAATCTGCCCCCAATATTCCGTGAATTTCTGTGCCAGTAAACTCTTCAAAGTGAAAATAATCTTCTTCCAGAACTAGTATATTTTGAGAACGAGCTACCGCTTCTCCAGCATTCAGACGAATATTTTTAACCAAATATGCCGTTAGTTCTGTTTTCAAATCTGCTCCCATAACTTGAAACTTACGACCATAAGGGATAGCCAACATATCTGTTACTGTTCGTTCGGTAAGGATGGTATGTTCTGCGCCTGTATCAAAAATGAATCGCAGTGGCAAAGCGCCATTAAAGTAAACATTAATGGTAATAAAATGATTATTGTACTCAAATGGTATATCTATACTACTCCTACCCTTGGGCATTTCAAACCCCGAAAGTTGAGCATTTACATTAAAAATGGATAAAATCAAAGACAGTGTAAATATAAGTGACAATTCTTTTTTCATACTTTTTCAAGTAAAAACATTGTTAGATTTAATATGAACGTATTTTTTTTGTGAGAAATACAATTTATTTTTTACACTTTTTTCACACAATTTCTAATCAAATAATACACACAAATAATTGTTTACCAATTACTTAAGTTCTAATTGTCATTAAATTATATTATATTTTTATTCACAATCACCCATTTTTGTATTGGAAAGGTGCTGTTTTTATATTGATTATTGTAGTATGAAAAGTGGGACAACAGAGTCACACAGAGTAAATTAAAAATTTGGATATGTTCATGGGATTATAATTTGTTGGTAGTAAGTTGTCCCGAAATTCTCGGGATCACTTACTATTCTTTTTAACCCATTGATTAAGATATATAAAGTTAACTAAAAGGTAAGTGAAAAAAATATATTCAGTTCCTTTAATTAGTGAAAGTTATAATTTATCAAAAATAAATTTAACTAAACTAGATTATAGGAAATAAAATCTGAATTTATTTTTGAGCCATAATAAAGTTAACTAGTGGAGGAAAGAAAAGATGTGGTCTAAAAATGTTTAGACAGAAAGCTTGGCAAGCTTAGATAAGCGAAAAAATAAATTTATTTTGAGCAAAATCTTAAATAGCCCACAATTTTGGATATGTTCATGGGATTATAATTTGTTGGTAGTAAGTCGTCCCGAAATCCTCGGGATCACTTACTATTCTTTAACTCTCAAAACAACTATTCAAAATGACTGTGTAGAACGAAGTGAGATGGCGTTTGTAAAGACAAACAGAAAGCAAGGCTAGCTTAGATAAGCAAAAAATAAATTTATTTTGAGCAACTTCTTAACAGCCCACAAATTCGGATATGTTCATGGGATTATAATTTGTTGGTAGTAAGTCGTCCCGAAATCCTCGGGATCACTTACTATTCTTTTTTAATCACATCCGAAGATCAGCCTCGCTGGCTCAAATAGCGCACAAACTTGGATATGTTCATGGGATTATAATTTGTTGATAGTGAGTCGTGATTTTAGTAATCACGACTCATTATTTTTTTTAGTCACTTCCTCATTCTACTCTACATCTTTACCCTTTCAGTCTAAACCTGACTAATCAAATGGTTGTTTATTTACAAATCAATCAGGTCAATCAGTGTATGTCGTTTCAAAAATTACAAGACTATTTCTATTCATTTTCTCCCTTAACTGAATCAGAGTGGGAAGCACAAGTACAATATTTATCTATAAAACAAATAAAGAAAGGTGACTTTATAGTACGAGAAGAACAGATTTGTACACACATGAATTTTATCAATAAAGGTACACAACGAAATATGGCTTTAAAAGATCATAAGCAAGATGCGGAAGTTATTATTTGATCGTTACTTAGTTTATCCGCCATGGCGGATTGATTCTATTCTCACCTGCTTTGTATAAAATCAATTGATTTTGATCTATATCTTTTAATCGGGCTTCGCGCCAGAGCCATGATTGATCTTTGGGTAATTGCTCAAAAACAATACCTTTACTTTGTAAGATTGCCACTTGTTCATCTAAATCATCCAATTCAAAATAGATAAAAGTCCCTGTAGACTCAGGTAGTTGATCGACTCGATGTAATGAAAAGGTACTACCGCCATCTGGACATACAAATCGAGCGTAATCATCGTGTGTATGTACAATCAATCTTAATCCAAGTTTTTTATAAAATTGAATAGCCTTCGGAATATTCAGCACAGGAATAGTTATTTGATTGAGTCGCATATATTATTTAGCTTTTAAATCCTTGAGATAATTTGAAAGATATAAGTGATCTTTTAGCTTAAAAAATTTGATGATTCTTAATTTTTAAGTTTACTTAGAGTATAATTGTTTGGAGAATTCACAACATGCATACACACACATACTACTTTATTACTATTCTCATTCTCTTTATTGCTACTAATTCTGGCTTTTGTCAAACAGAAAACCTAACGGATATTAGTAATGATTCGTTGCGATCTATTTGGAATAATGCCAGTCTACACGATACGATTCGTTTTAAGGCCATCAATGATTTTTGTGTAAAAAACTCCTATAATTCCCCACAAAAAATTATCCCTGTTGCTGCTTATCACTATGATCTAGCTATTAGCAAAGGTTACGAAGAAGAAAGTGCCAATGCTTTAGAAAATAAGGCTCTCGCCTTGTGTATTCAAGGAGATTGCGATAAGGCTATTCTAGAAATGGAGCGGGTTGTTGCCATCATTAAAAAGTTTGATGATCCTGTTTTGCTAGCCGAAAAATATAGTAATCTCGGTACTTTATACTATTACGAGTCTCAATTTCAAGAAGCAATTCATTACTTTTCTTTGAGTATGGCTATGTTTGAAGAAAAAGGAATAGAAGCTCCTTTAGGTGATATTATAAATAATATTGGGCTTGTTTATTATGACATTAATCATTTTGAATTTGCTTTAGAATATCTTTATAAGGCACTAAAACAGTACAAGAAAACTGGTGCAGAAACAAAAATTGGTAATATTTGGCTAAATATTGGGGCTATATATTTGGAACAAAACAAAACAGATCAAGGAAAAGCATACATACAAAAAGCGATTAAACTTCTTGAAGCTGAAGATCATTTATACGGCATTTCTGACTGCTATTTCGAACTTGCCAAGGCCTATCAAAAAAACAACCAAATTGATTCCGCTTTTTACTACGTCAATCAAAGTTTAGCTATTAATAAAAAACTAGAAAATTCAGATAAAATTCTTTCTGATAAATACCTCATTGCGCTGTTAACTCTTGAAAAAGATGTACAAATAGCAACTCAACTTGCAGAAGAAGTAGTAGCTTTATGTGATGAAGGCACAGATATAGCTACTAGAAGAGATGTACATCAACTTCTCTATCAGTGTTATAAAAAACAAGGTAAAACAGAGCAAGCCCTAAACATGCACGAAAAATATTTAGCCTTCTATGAAAAACTTCTTACCGAAGATAATCAAATAGCCGTTGTTCGATCCGCCATCCAAAGCGATTATGATTATAAATTATTTCAAACACAACTTAAAAACGAACAAATACAGGCTGATTTGAAATTAAATCACCTCAAAAAGATGTATGCGATTATACTGTTAGGTGTACTATTCATTTTGGGTGTGTTATATATTGCCCGATCAAGAACGAAAACATTTCAAAAACAACAAGAACAATTACTACAAGAAATCGAACGGTTGAAACGCTCTGGCAACGCTTCTGTAGCCCTTTACCCTGGCAAATACCAATTAGATAGAGCCAAAATCAATGCCGCTACCACCCGAAATATTAACGAAACAGATTGGATTGTTTTAAATATCCTATTAGATGATCCTGTTATCTCCAATAAAGAAATTGCGAAAAAAGCGTTTTTAACGCCTGATGGTATAGGTTCGTCGCTTCGTCGGATGTACATAGCATTCGACATCAAAGAGTCTAAATACAAAAAGATCTCCCTCATCATGGAGGCCATCAAAATTTCCAATAATTTGGTTTGACTTATCAAGAACTTCATATCTAAACCTACCCATACCAAATACGATCCTATTTCGCCCTATTTTCTTTCATGGCTAGCCGTGAAAATAAAACTTTCACCTATAAGCGTGATGTATTTATTCCATAATTCCCTCATTTTTGAATCATCAAATCTAATTATCAAATCTACATTTACAAGTATGAAAAATTTATTATTCCTGTTGTATGCATTATTTACCTTTCATACCATTACTGCCCAAAACATCAATTTTGATTTAGTATTTCCAACATCTGATCTTCAAGATGCTGACGTGGGCGATATGGCAATGGCCGATATTGATAATGACGGAGATTTAGATATCTTACTGACAGGAAAAGGTGGGCCAGTCCGAACTACCTTGTACGCCAATGATGGAAATGGAAATTTTACCGAAGTTATAGGTGATCCATTTTTTGATGTTTTTAGAAGCGTTGTCGGTTTTGAAGATATCGACAATGATGGAGATAAAGATGTACTCATCACAGGAACGACCTCTTCACCTGTCATAACAGCTAATTTATATATCAATGATGGGACTGGAAGTTTCAGTTTAGCCTCTAGCCAAACAATTGAACCTAGTGAGTCGGGCGATTTTGATTTTGGGGATATTGACGGGGATGGAGATGCTGATCTTATTCAAACAGGTTGGGATAGTTCTGGTAATGGTTTTGTAAAATTATATACCAACAATGGGTCAGGAGTATTTGCAGAACAGTCGGGTGTTCCTTTCATTACAATTACCGATGGTGATCTCCGATTTATAGACATTGAAAATGATGGTGATTTAGATATTATTATGACTGGTAACGATGCTAGTAGTGGTAACCCTCTAACTACTTTATACACCAATAATGGTTCAGGAACATTTAGCATAGTAGCAAGTACTCCTTTCTCTAATATGTCAGGTGGAGATATTGCCATTGGGGATTCAGATGGTGATGGAGATCAGGATATATTGCTCTCTGGAGGAATCACCTTCAGCAATATCGTCACTGAGTTATACTTGAATAATGGTATGGGAAATTTCACACTAGCAACAGGTGTTTCATTCCTTGGAACAACGTTTGGTGAAAGTCATTTTGCAGATTTCGATAATGATGGGGATGAAGATGTCTATTTATTGGGAACAGGGGATGGTGGACTTGTTACGAATAGTATCGTCAATGTTATTTATGAAAATCTAGGTAGTAATAATTTCATTTTAACGGATTCACTAATCGGAGCCTATTTTTCGAGTGCAGCTATTGGCGATATTGATGGAGATAATGATTTGGATTTTGCAATGGGTGGAACAACAACAGGTAATCCATCTCGAATTACTCGACTCTTTTTCAATAATCCTATGACGGAAGTGAATGCTATTTTAGACGATAACTGTGCCTCTCTCCTACCTGATCCAACACCTAATAATTTCAGAATACAGATAACACCAAATTGTGATTATACAGCTGAAATACTAGATGCAAACGGCATCATTTTTCAGGCTTTAACAGATATGCGTTTTGGAGATCAAGACTTCGTCGTCATTGAAACAGATCGGCTACCCTCGGGTTTGTTTTTTATAAAATTAGTCAATAATGTAAACGGAATGGTTACAATAGAAAAAATATTAAAACAATAGAAAATCACACTGATAAAATTAGTTTAAGAAAATAGATTAGAATTGGAATAATGTTCAGATGGCTGCCTATGTTTTAGGTAGCCTTTTTTTAATTAAAAATCAGCTCCTCCAATTCTTGTTTTACAAATAAACCTAATTCACGGACGTACTCCCGAGAGAAATTGAATTCGATTCCTGCTGCTTCATATATTTCTGGAATGGACTTCGTGTACCCCAAACTCAATGCTTTGATATAACTATTTAAGGCTTGCTGTGGATTTTCTTTATACTGTTTCCAAATGGCAATCGCCCCCAACTGCGCCATTCCATATTCTACATAATAAAACGGCACTTCAAAAATATGTAACTGACGATGCCACATGTATTTGAGGCTTTCTTCCAAACCGTCCATATTAATCGTCGGAGAACTAAATTCTTTGTGAATAGCTAGCCAATTGTTGATTCGATCGGGTGTCGAATGTTCTGGATTCGTATATAACCAATGTTGAAATTTATCAATCGTTGCTACCCAAGGTAAGGTAGATAACACTTTTTCAAGTTGCCAAATTTTAGCTCGACGCAAAGCTTTTTCATCTTCGTAAAACTCGCCCCAAAAATCTAAGGTCAATAACTCCATGGTCATAGCAGCCAACTCAGCCACTTCTGACGGAATATTTTTATCTGCATTTAATGGCAAATCTTTAATCAAATAGGCATGTACTGCATGACCCGTTTCGTGCATCATGGTACGCATGTCTTTGATGGAGTTAGCAGCATTCATAAAAATGAACGGCACACCACTCAAAGGTAGGGGCATGTTGTAACCACCTGGTCGTTTTCCCTTTCGGGATTCTAAATCCAAGTGTCCAATTTCGTCCATCAATTCTAAAACTTCCCCAAACATTGGGTTCAATGTTCGTAAACTCTTAACTGATTTTTGGATCAGTTCTCGTGTTGTTTTAAACGGTTGATCTGGACGTTTTCCATCCATTTCGAGCATCATATCCCAAGGTCGCAAATCGTCCAAACCCATCATGCGTTTACGCACTTTATTGAGTTCGTCAACGATAGGCACAATTTCAGAGGCAATACTATCATGAAAATTTAGACAGTCTTGCACTTCATAATCAAAACGATTGAGTGCCTGAAATTTATAGTCTCTATAGTTTTCAAAACCCGTGTTCAAAGCAATTTGATGCCGTAATTGTAGTAAATCATCAAATGTTCCTTCTAATTCCTCGGCATCTTCTAACAACCGCTCCCCTATTTTCTTATAAAGTTTGGCACGTTCTGGACGTTCCATGCGTTCCATCATCGTGTGAGCTTGTTGCAAAGTCAATTCTTGATCGTTGTAATCAACTGACATTTTGGAAAAAATACGCCCATGGTTTTTGGCGCGTGTTTTTACGTCAGCTACCAATGAGATATTTTCTTCTTGATACAGGTCAATTTCATTTTTAACAGATCGAAGATAAATGGCATATCGAGATTGATCTAACTCTTTTAAGAAAGGACTATTGAGCAATTTTTGGTTAAGATCATCATTATAGGGTGACATGCGAGGCGTCAACTCTTGCACAGCATAGTTGTATGATTCCAATGCTTTTTGATCTTCATTATCACAAGAAAAACGAATGTATCGCCAGCGAAATTCTTCCGCTACCACATCATTTAATTCACACCAATCATAAATCCAGTGTTCCAAATCGGTAACAGAATCAATATTCCGTTCCTTTAATTCATGGAAATAAGGTTTTAATTTCGACCAAACAGTGACTTTAAACGTCTGTGGTAGGTAGGTGCGCTGCTTTACGGTGTGTTTGACTAGCATACGTTTCTCTGTATATTTTTACAACATAAAAAGGGAGTTCCTTTTTTAGGTATTTTCAATGATTTAGAAATCAAAATAGTTATTCTTTAGAAAACAATTAAAATGCACTCTTATGAATCTGCGTGGCAGTCATAATAATACATTTAATATTTTCTAAATAGTAGTTTTCCTGAATTTCCTAAGGTTAAGGCACAAAGAAAAAAAAATTAAGCATGTAGATTTATTAGTGCCTAACTATCAAAAGCTACCTCAAATTATGTTTTTGTTTCTTCTTCGGTTGACTCTTCTTCAGACACCTCTGGCTCTTTCTGCAATTCTTCCCAAATATTGATATCATTCAAATAAGTAAACCATTTGACCACTTTTTTCATATCGTTTGGAAAGACACGATCCCGATCATAATCAGGTAAAATATCTGCAAAATATTCTTTCAATTCTTCTTTAGAAGCTGATTTACCAACTGGTGGATTATCTTCTAATTGTTCCAACATTGACTCAAACACCTTTGACAATTCCTTTGAATCAGAATCTGTATAAATAGATATAGATTCTAAAGGGGTGAATTGGTGTTTACGTGAAGGCGCAAATCGACGTTTTGCTGTTTCTAAATCTTCAATAATCAGACCATTATTTCTATTAACTGCTACTCTATACAGTCCTGGAAGGCCGCTTACTGCGACTAAACGCTCTAAGTTCATAAGAATTTTTTATTTTAAAAAGCTCGCAAATGTACGAATACTTTTACTTTTGTTTATTAGTATTTGAGCTAAATTGAATTTTAACTTCATTTCTATAGTCATCCAAAACCATCTTAAAAACTTTTCAATAGACAGTCATTTGAAATAATTTTGGATCGAACATGAATTTAAACTTCATTCTTTACGCTTACATACAAAGATGTAGAATTTCACAGATTGAATCAATGATTAATCAAATTACTCCGCACTTAATTATATCTTTGCGAAATTATGAGCGAAAACGCACCCAAAGAATTTGATGAACAACAAGAAGAGGTCTTAAAATCTATTCAGGTTTCTAAGGTAATTGTTCCTATATTAATCGGTGTGGTAGTGGTCGTTTATTTGCTTTTAAAGCAATTCGATCCAGAAGAATTTGCTCGGATTGAGTGGACTTCACATACCTTATTTTGGATTAGTTGTTCCTTACTATTACTCATCATTCGCCATCTAGCTTATGCCACTCGCTTACGAATATTATCTGAAAAAGAATTTAGCTGGCGTAAATGTATTGAACTTATTTTTATCTGGGAATTTAGTTCTGCAGTATCTCCGACTAGTATTGGCGGATCAGCGGTCGCTTTATTCGTTCTATCACAAGAAAAACTGGCTACGGCAAGAGTCACTGCCATTGTACTTTATTCCGCTGTTTTGGATACGATCTTTTTTGTAGGAACATTACCCATTTTCTTATTTATTTTTGGTCCAAGTATCATACGTCCAAACTTAACTTCTTTTTCGACACTTGATGGTTGGGGATGGACATTTATCGGCGCCTATTTTTTTATGTTTCTGTATGGAAGTCTATTTTTTTATGGATTATTTATTAATCCCAAACAACTAAAACGCTTACTTGTGTGGTTTACCAGTTTTGGTTTTTTTAAAAAATACAAGGTAAAAGCTGAACAACTAGGTAGCGAATTTATCATTGCTTCCAAAGAAATTGCTAAGAAAGGTTGGTCTTTTAGAATTGGTTCATTTTTAGCGACAGCAACGGCTTGGTCTTGTCGTTTTTTATTACTCAACTGCTTAATTATAGGTTTTGTAACCGCTACTTCTACTGATCTTTGGACACAATCTGCCTTATATGCTCGTTTACAAACGATGTTTGTCGTGATGGCATTTAGCCCAACTCCTGGCGGGGCAGGTATTGCTGAAATATTATTTGGTGGATTCTTATCTGATTATGTTCCAGACAAAACGGCTGCTTCTGTTATCGCTATTATTTGGCGTATTTTCACTTATTATTTATATCTGTTTATTGGAGTCATTATCATTCCTAATTGGATTAGACAAAAGTTGAACCAACGTAAAAATACAAATCGTTCATAAAACACAAGCTACCCTTTGACCGTTCTAGATGCGTTTGGTGACTTTACCAACTAGTATTTAAAGAACACATTAATATGCTTTACATTAGTAGCTTGTTGACCTTATTTTCACTCTTATTCAATACTTCCTATAACGATTCTCTTGAAATCAACGTAGATAATGTGATTCCATCTAAAGGTGCAATTTATCTATCAGTATATGAAAATGATGAAACGTTTTGCAGTGAAGAAACATTTGTTTTTGCAAATATCTATCCTGTAAATTCGACTCGTTCACTCCATATCAAAATCTCCGATTTGCCCTACGGGAATTATGCTGTTGCCATATATCAAGATGTTAACGATAATAGAAAGATGGATAAAAATCTCATGGGCGTTCCTAAAGAACCTTTTGCTTTTTCTAACGGTGCGACTGCTAAGTGGAGTGAACCAGAGTTTGATGATGCAAAATTTACGTTTAATGCTGATAGCCAACCACAGAAAATCGTATTAAAATACTGGAAGAATCAATAAAAGAAAATTCACTTTTCATAATCTTTCTGTCCAATTTTAACAACTAAATCACCTCTTTTTCTCTTTTAAAGGAACGAAATCATCATAAACAACAAGTAACATGAAAATTGGTATTGTATGTTATCCAACGTATGGAGGAAGCGGGGTTTTAGCAACAGAACTAGGCAAGGGATTGGCAAAAAAAGGACATCAGGTTCATTTTATCACGTATCGACAGCCTGCTCGACTAAACTCTTTTCAACAAAATGTATTTTACCACGAGGTTTCTAATGCTGACTATCCGTTATTTGAATATGCTCCATACGATACGGCACTAGCTAGTAAACTGGTAGATGTGGTGAAACATGCTAATCTGGATATTTTACATGTGCATTATGCCATTCCTCATGCTGCTGTTGCCTACATGGCAAAAAAAATCTTGTTGACAGAAGGAAGATATGTACCAACTATTACTACACTACATGGAACAGATATTACTTTAGTAGGTAGCAATCGTGCCTTTGCACCCGTGGTAGAGTTTTCCATCAATAAATCTGACGGAGTTACCGCAGTTTCCGATAGTTTGAAGCATCAAACACTAGATTTTTTTAAAATCAAAAATGACATTAAAGTCATTCATAACTTTATTGACTTCAAACGATTTCAACGAAAAAATAAAGATCATTTCAAAAAAGCCATTGCCCCAGATGGGGAGCGTATTCTAGTGCATACCTCCAACTTCCGAAAAGTCAAACGGATTCAGGATGTCATCCAAGTATTCAAACAAGTACATGATGTAATGCCATCTAAATTATTGTTGATTGGTGACGGGCCAGAACGCCAAAGTATGGAAGTCCTTTGTCGAGAATTAGGTCTTTGTGATAATATCAGATTCTTAGGAAGACAAGATGCAATCGAAGAACTCTTAGCAGTATCTGACTTATTTTTGATGCCGTCAGAAAGTGAAAGTTTTGGTTTGGCAGCTTTAGAAGCTATGGCTTGTGAAGTTCCAGTAGTTTCGTCAAATGCAGGTGGTATTCCAGAAGTCAATATTCATGGTGAAACAGGTTTTTTAGCGGATGTAGGCGATGTAGACACGATGGCAAAATATGCTATTCAAATATTGAGTGATGATGATTTATTATCTACTTTTCGCATCAATGCCCTCAAAAAAGCCAAGCAATTTTCGTTAGATCAAATCTTACCGCAATACGAAAATTATTATCAGCATATCCTGGATACGTGTGTATATGAAGGGGTGAGGTGATTTTTCTCTGAAAAGAAAACAACTTACGCTTCGCCGTTTTGTCTTTATTGTAGTATCAAATTCATCTATTTTTATTTATCTACGAAATAAATCGTACTAAAACTTGCACAAGTACGAAACTTATCGTATAATTGCATTACGAACTTATTCGTACAGTAATAAAATTAAGTTCGTATTCATAAAAAAGTACTTCTATTAACTGACCAATATGACCAAATCCTCATTTTCTAAACCGACCGAATCAGAGTTACAGATTCTACAAATCCTTTGGCAAGATGGCCCATCTCCAGTGCGCTATGTCAATGATCTGATTAATGAAAAAAGAGATACTGATAAAAAGATCGTGGGTTATACGACGACGCTAAAACTCATGCAGCTCATGCTCGAAAAGGGTTTGGTAGAGCGAGATACAACGACCCGTACACATATATACAAAGCATTGGTTGACGAAACCACCACACAGCAAAATTTAGTTGATAAATTTATTGATACCACTTTTCGGGGTTCTGCAATGAAATTAGTCATGCAAGCACTCGGAAATCATGAAGCCTCCAAAGAGGAACTTGATGAAATTAAGAAACTCATTGCTAAAATGGAGGAGTAATGTATGCACGTGTTAGTGTGTTCATGTGTTCACGTTGCATATAAACACTCAAACATGAACACATGCGCACTTGCCTGCGGCAGGCAGGCGTCAGCACATGAACACATTTAAAAAAAAATCTATGGAAACAATCTTCTCAAATGACCTAACTTATGCTTTAGGTTGGACGGTATTACACTCTCTTTGGCAGGCACTCATCATTGCAGTGTTGGTTGGCGTTCTAAATTTGGGTTTTAAGCAGCAAGCAGCGAAGTATCGCTATGCGACTTATTACGTTGGTTTACTGGCGATTTTATTATTGTCGGGTATCACCTTTATGGATTTATATCAATTAGGATCAGATAGTAATCTCCAAAATGTCATTCTAATTAGTGGAGCTACCATTACCGATCTTCAATATTTAACGATTGAAAGCCCAAACTCCGTAGTGGCACAGATCATTCATTTTTTCGATCAGAATATGCCGGTTATTGTCCAAGTTTGGCTGATGGGAATGGTCTTTTTCTTCATTCGATTAATGGGAGGAGTCAGTTACATTGAATACTTAAAACGAAATGAACAATACGCTGTGCCAGAGGAATGGCAACAACGTTTAGCATATTTGAGACACCAAATTCCTGTTGAAAAAGCAGTCAATTTAGTGGAATCTACACTTGTAAAAATGCCAATGGTGATTGGTCATCTAAAACCGATGATCTTATTACCTTTTGGAACGATTAATCAATTACCGCCTAAAGAATTGGAAGCTATCTTAGCACACGAACTCGCACACATCGCCCGAAATGACTACATGCTCAACCTATTGCAATCGGTTATAGAAGTACTTTTTTATTACAATCCTGCCGTGTGGTGGCTTTCTGCTAACGCTCGGCACGAACGTGAAAACTGCTGTGATGACATGGCAGTAGCTCTGTGTGGAAGCTCGTTGACGTATGCAAAGGCCTTGGTCAGCCTTCAAGAAGTTCAACAGAATCCACCGATGTTAGCAATGCCTTTATCGGGCAAGCAACCTCAGCTACTCCATCGAGTACGGCGCATTTTAAATCAACCGCAAAATCGCAATAACATTATGGAAAAAATTATGGCAACTTGCCTTTTGGTCTTTACCATTGGGATATTAACCATCAATGCAAACGCATCTGAATCAAATAAAGAGAATCACTTTTCAGCAACGAATCACCCATTAATTTTTGATGAAAATAACGAAAGAAATGTATCTAATTTCATTTATACAACTGCTACCGATACAATTCCAAAAACGAAAAGCAAAACCAATCGAAAGACAATTATTAGTCGAGAGACAGACACGCAATCTGTAGAATTGACACGTACCAATGGAGCAATTACCTCTTTAAAAGTAGATGGAAAAGAAATTCCTGAAAAGGACTGGGATAATTACACGGATTTGATAGAAGAAGTATTGGCTACACCTCCGCCAGCACCGCCCGCTCCACCTGCGCCGCCAGCACCACCTAGTCCAGGTTCGACACGGATAGATCGTTTTCCTGCACCGCCTACTCCACCTGCACCGCCTAGATTTCCTTCAACAGGAATTGGTCAGCAAAAAACCATTACGGTTGTAGATGGCGAAGAAGGAACAACCTTTATTACAATAGAAAAAAATAATGGTGAAGCACCAACCCAAATTCGAATCAACGAAGGAGACGCCAAAGTGAAAATTGATGGTAAAAGCATTGATCTAAACGAAGCTGGAACTTATGACGGTTATAGGGTCAATATTATCGGAACAGCAACCATTATTGATAGCGATTTTTCAGAAGGATCTTCTATTTTTGATGATAACCGTCGTTTTGGATTATTTGAATCCGATGAAGACAATACCATAGATGATCGTACTCAATTATATTTTTTGGGTGAAGACTTTAATGAAGATATGTCTGATTTTTCTGAAGAAATGGAGGAATTCGCAGAAGAAATGGAGGAGTTGGCAAAGCATCATGCACTTTGGGCAGAAGGACAAGCCAATAAAATTGAAATTTGGACAGATGCTAATGCAGATAAAATGGAACTTATTATCGAAAACAAAGAGAATTGGTTAGAGCAGCAAGGTATTAAAATGGAAGAACTTTTAGAAGCAAGTCGAGCAGATTTGGAAGATATGTTTGCTGAAAAAGAGTCCCTCTTTGAGGAATTCGAGATTGATTTGGATGATTGGAACGATTCGACTGAAGATCTTAAACACTTACTACGATTTAAGTCAGGCGATATTTATTTTCATACCGAATCTTCTAATAATATTCAAGCTGAAATTGGTAGGATGTTGTATGAGGACGGTATTATAAAAAGTCCCGATAAGTATAAATTAATTATCACCGAGGATGCATTGAAAGTCAATGGCAAAAGGCAATCTAGTATGACGCGCAAAAAATATGTCAAACTCTATAATAAATTGACAGACTCTGACATGGGAGATAATTATAAAATCATTATTAATTACAAGGCTAATAAACGACAGCACAGTTCCGAAAAAACGATTTCGTTATAAAACAATTCATACCTAAATGACAAAAGCGAGTGCTTGGCTAATTACCAAATACTCGCTCTTTTTATTTTGTAAAAAACATATCCATCAGGTGACTTGAAGTCATCTGATGATTTCAATTTACTGCATCGTATGATAGACATTTTGGACATCCTCGTCCTCCTCTATTTTATCCAATAGCTTTTCTAAATCTGCTTGTTCTTCTTCGTTCAACTCTTTTGTATTTTGAGGAATTCGATCAAAACCAGACTCGATAATCTCATAACCCCGTTTTTCAAGTTCAGCCTGTAGTGAACCAAAACTTTCAAAAGGGCCATAAATCATCACGTTTCCATCTTCGTCCTTAAAGACTTCTTCCGCTCCAAAATCAATCAGTTCAAACTCCAGCTCTTCCATATCAAAATCTTGATCTTGGATTTTAAACTGACAATTGTGTTCAAACATAAAAGAAACCGAGCCTGATGTTCCCAAGTTTCCACCACATTTATTAAAATAAGAGCGGATATTGGCAACTGTTCGATTGTTATTATCGGTCGCCGCCTCAATCAAAATAGCAATTCCATGTGGACCATAACCTTCAAACAATGCTTCTTTATAATCTGCGGTATCCTTATCGGAAGCCTTTTTGATCGCACGTAATACATTATCTTTTGGCATATTGGCTGCCTTTGCATTTTGTATCACCGCTCTTAAACGAGCGTTCGTATCTGGGTCTGGACCGCCTGCTTTTACCGCAATAACGATGTCCTTTCCAATACGCGTAAACGTTCGAGCCATGGCTGACCAACGTTTCATTTTCCGTGCTTTCCGAAATTCAAATGCTCTTCCCATATTATTTATATATAATCTATTGATTTAATGTTTTGAACGATAATTTCTTTCGTTGGCTACAAAAATAACGTAAAAAAAAGATTGTTCCAACTCTTTGAATAGGCATTTGTATTATTGTTCCGATCACTTACTGTGTATATCTTTCCTTCTAATCCCACGAAAACACAAGAAATACAGCATGATAGTCACATTAATAACATATTGGCATTTTTTTTGATATGTTCTATTTGATTACTTTTTGGATACCTAAAAAGTAGTCAATGCTCATAGTTTACATTACTCAACAACACCTAAATAAGATGACTGCCTAAAAGGTAGATCATCATTGAGATTCCCTTGTATTTACACTTACTGCTAATTATTTAGTAGTATAAATTATTGAAGCATGGGATACTTATTTACAAGAAAAAGAACACAGTTTTCTTTATCAACGCTTTACCTTTTTCTATTGGTAAACTTTATTAGTTCTGCGAAAGCACATCTACCCACTACAAACCATTTCACTTGTAATCAGTCGATACAAATTGCGGCATCAAGTGATCAAATAGGTACTTGTACCGCACCAGCTTTTCAGATAGCAGCACCTGACACAACGGGCGTTTGTGTGCCAAACACTATCCAACTAACAGCTATTTCTATTCCACTAAATATGCTGCGAGATGCTAACAATTCCAACGTCTCACTTCCTTTTACACTAAATAGTACGGATGAGATTCAAGTTCTAGCTGGTTTAGAATGGGGAACATATACAGCTACTTTTCAACTCACCGATTGTACAGGCGCAAATAGTTTTTGTAACTATCAAATCGAAGTATTTCCAGTAATGACTTGCAACGATCATACGGTCTTGACGCTAGGAAGTACTTGCAATTTGGTAGTGACCGCCGATATGATTTTAGAATCTACTTGTGCCGATAATGACCATTATACGGTTGAAATAGAAGGCTATAGCGGTGCATTAATCGAATCGCCTGGTACTTATACGGTGACCGTTGAGTATACACCAACGCTATTCGGTGGAAATACCACCCCTCCAATTCCATCGGGTTATACTTGTTGGGGTACAGTCTTAGTTGAAGATAAAACAGGTGCGGCTTGTATCCTTGAAGAAGAACAAATCAATGTGTTCTGTACCGAACCTTTTGTAGAAGCCAATCCCATTTTTACCGATTGTACAGGTGTAGGACAAGATACCATTCAGTTTGACATAGAATATGGAGAATGTTCTACTTATGAAAACCAAAACTTTGCCATACCTACCAATAGTAATGGTTTGATTGCTGAATTTTCAAACTTAAATATCCCTTTTCCAATCAATATTCCAACGGGTTTTGACCTCGATCATGTGCGGGTACGGAACTGGCGTGTTGCTGATGTACTTGGAAATGAAGGATTACCTTGTCAACAATATTTTTATCATTGGCGACCTACAACTATTAATGCTCCAGCGACTTCCATTGTGGTGGATTGTGGGGCAGGTACTGATCCAGAAGGTTTAGCGAGCATCGACCATCAATATGTACCAAATTTTATAAATCCAAATTTTGGTGTCAATACACAACCAGATAATGACATGCCTTTGACGGCAGTTGATAATAATGAAAATACTGAATTTCTACCGATTTTATCCTTGAGTCATGAAGTATGTAAATATTCTATTTCTTACGAAGATCAGTTATTAGATGGGTTTTGTGGAACAGGAACAAAAATCATCCGAGAATGGATTGTTTTAAATTGGTGTACAGGAACAGTCAACAGATATGAGCAAATCATTGAACAAATGGATTTGACGGCACCAAATATTGTTTGTGCTGCAGATATAACGATCACAGGTGATAGTGGTGCTTGTTTTGGAACAGTCGTTGTTCCAAATTTTACCGCTACAGACAACTGTTCCGATACCTTGATTTATACGAATCATTGGGCTTTTGGTAGCAGCCAGAATAGCTACAATAATGTACCATTTGGTACACATCCCTTGACATTGATCGCTACCGATAATTGCGGAAATGCGGATAGTTGTATCATCAATATTACCGTAGAAGACATTGTTGCACCTGTTGCGGTTTGTGAACTCATCACTCAGATTGCAATCACCGATATTGGAAATACGACTATTTGTGCTGATAACATTGACAGTGGCAGTTATGATAACTGCGGTGGAATCACTAAAGCATTGAGTATTATGGGCAGTAATGAGTTTAGTAGCTGTCTTCATTTTGAATGTACGGACGTGCTAGATGAAGTTCAAATTATTTTACAAGTAACCGACACCAGTGGATTAACCAATCAATGTATGGTACAGGTGAATATTGTAGATATGATTCCACCTCAAATTGAGTGTCCAAACGATGTTACCTTAGATTGTTCTTTTATAGATGCTAGTCCAGCGGTAACGGGTTTTCCTATTATTTTTGACAATTGTGAAACGACGGAAAGTTTTGAAGATGAAATTTTATTGAATAATTGTAACGTAGGAGAAATTCTTCGGACGTGGATGGTGAGCGATAATTTTGGAAACACAGCTACTTGTTTACAAACTATTTCTGTTGAGGATACTCAACCACCATTGATTCAATTTGCAAATGATACCACGCTTTTTTGTATGGGTATTGACGATGATTTTGGGATGCCAATCATTGAAGATAATTGTAGTTTGTATAGCACTGCTTTTGTAGATAGTGAATTGGTCAACGAGCCTTGTCTGAGAAAAATACAACGCACATGGATTGTTCATAATGAATGTACCGATGAGGAGATTGCTCAAAATATGCTTATTAAAATTGAGTTGGATGAAGATGCCCCTGTTTTTGATAATCCACCTACAGATATTTTAGATTTGACTTGTGGTGATGTAATTCCCCCTATTCCAACAGTAACCGCTACGGATGCTTGTAGTGAAAATGTTATCATCGAATTTTCAGAAACCACCGAATCAGGAACTTGTATTTTCGATCAAACCATCACTCGAACATGGACAGCCACAGATGATTGTGGTAATGTTGCTACCTATCAACAAACTGTACAAATTTCAGATGCTGAAGGCCCAACTTTAGCAGGCATCCCCGATGTGACAATAGATTGTAATGACCCAATTCCTGCGGATCAACCTATTTTAACTGATAATTGCTTTCCACCTAATACACTTGGACTTTCACTAGATTTAGAACCCATAGAAGGTGATTGTATTTTTGAACGAACTTTTGTAAGAACTTGGACAAGCTTTGATCCTTGTGGAAATACGACAGTTGTAGTTCAAAATATAGCAGTAACCGATTTGTTTGCGCCTACATTTTTTAACATTCCAGAAGACATTACGATTGGTTGTGAAGCAACTGTTCCAATGGTTATTACGCCTGGTGTTTCTGATAATTGTTCTGTAGGTATTGTTCCAGTTTTCTCGGAAGCAGGAACGATTGGAGATTGTATGGAAGGAACAGTAGTCACCCGAACATGGACAGCCACGGATGATTGTGGTAATGTTTCTACGGCTACTCAAAATATAACGATTATTGACGAACTACCCCCCGTTTTCGTCAATCAAGCCCCTGATTTAACCATTGGTTGTGATGATCCCATTCCGACATTTGATGCCGTTGCGACAGATGACTGTACGGATAATGTCACGGTTGTATTGGATGAAGTGATCGACGGAACCAACTGCGATATGGCGATTGTACGCACATGGACAGCAACAGACGAATGTGGCAATAGTACTGTTATGACACAGACCATTGCACAGCTAGATGTTACACCTCCAACCCTTTCTAATATTTTAAACATTGATACCGATTTAGCGGATGATTGCAGTGCCTTTTTCACATTGCCGACGCCTACCCCGAACGATAATTGTACGGATGCGTCAGAGTTAGACGTCATCATTAGCATTGACTTCTACATTGATGGAATTATACACGATTCTACGTTTATTAGAAATGATACGACGTTCACCAACGGTAGTCCAACAGGAATTTATCCACTTGGACGACACCGTATTGACTATTCGGTAACGGATCATTGTGGAAATGTTGGAACAGCCATGAGTTTCATCACATTGGATGATATAACCGATCCCACCGTGGAATGTATTAGTATTGACGTTGCCTTAAATTTTGATGGAACCGTAGCTGTTGATGTGGAAAGCATTTTAAATCTTAGTGCAACATTCGACAATTGTACTGCTATTGATTATCAATTTGCAGATCTCAACCCAACCCTTCAATTACTTGGCGATACATTGATCTTTGATTGTGATAGTTTAGGTGCTAATGAATATACTGTTTATGTGGAAGATTCTTTTGGAAACTATACCCTTTGTAGCAATATTATCAACATCATTGATCCACCTAATTTTTGTAATAACGATCTACCTAAACCTATTATTTCGGGAAAAATTCATACAACAACTAATATGCCTATTGCAGGAAATAACATCGTATTAGAAGCTGAGAATAACCAAATGGTTAGCAGTAATGATAATGGAATTTATATTTTTGAAGATATTGAAATTGGTTCAAATTGTTTTATTCAACCCCAAAGTCCCAACGACTATTTGAATGGTGTTTCCACCTTTGATTTAGTACTCATTCAGCAACATATTCTAGGGATCAACGAAATTGAATCACCTTACAAACTTATTGCCGCAGATATTAATAATAATAACAGCATTACAACAGCAGATGTCGTGGCTTTACGTCAAAGTATTCTATACCTTCAACCCGAATTTCCAAATAATAATTCTTGGAAATATTTGGATGCAAATTATATTTTTGAAAATGAATACAATCCGTTTGAAGAAGTAATGAAAGACAATCACTTTTGTCAAAACATTACCGAGAGTCACCTAAATCTTGATTTTATAGGAATCAAAATTGGTGATATTGATGGTTCTATTTCCAATAGTATAGATGATTCGTACGAACAAAGAAATACAGATGACCTGTCTATACGAGCAGAGATAGGCAAAACCCAAACTGAAGTTATCCACACCGTTGACTTTTATGTGGATAACTTTGTGGATAACTCAACAGCATATGTTGGTTTACAATTTACCTTAGAATGGAATCCTGAACTGGTTAGTGTCCAACCAACCCAACAAACAGGTATTATTCAAGAAAATAATTTCGGCTGGAAATGGATTAAAGACGGATTATTGACGTGTAGCTGGAACAGCGAAGAAGCATTACAAATGGATGAATTATTGTTTCAATTGGATGTAAGCGCACATCAATCTATCAACCTAAATGATGTATTTACAGTTAGTTCTCGCTTTACCAAAGCGCAAGCTTTTGATAAAAACGGACATGTAGGTGCTATTCAATTGCTGCACTCCAACGAAAGGATTGAAACCGCAACAACAAGCACCACCAATATTGCAGAACACTCAAATGCGTTCAAACTATCACAAAACCGACCCAATCCGTTTAGCCATCAAACCAATATTCAGTTTGAGTTAGAAAATGATGCTATCACGAGTATTCAAGTAATAAATATGGCAGGACAACTGGTTTATCAACAACAAATAGATGGTAAAAGAGGTATCAATACCGTTCAAATCAACAACAATATGCTACCTGAAACAGGTGTGTATATTTATCAACTACAAAACAAATTTGGAATGAGACAAAAGAAAATGATTCTGGTGCAATAACGTTTTAACGATCTAACATATTAATGAGTAACGATCTAGTGAATCGCTCTCATTAATATGTTAGATTGTTAATCATTAAAATGTTATAGAAGTGAACACCTTACGTTCTTAATATATTCCCCTCCCGACTAAACCAACGAACACAAACTAAAATCCCTATGGCAGCAAATACAAATAAGGAGATAAAAACCAAAGCCAATAAGCCATAATCAATCGTTCCAGATATGATTTCCTTGCAGGCGAGTGCGACGTTCAACACAGGAATAAGTGCGGTGATTGCATTTAGTTTAACCGTAGGAATCATGCCAATTCCAAGTGGTACAATGACTAGAAACATCATGGGTTGAATCAACGATTGTGCCTCTTTAAAAGATTTGGAATAAATCGAGGCAGGTATTAACACACCAGAGAAAAAAGTAGTTAGAGGAATCAACATCAAAGCAATGAGACCTATGACAGCAGGCGTCAAAATAACGCCAGCCACATGTACAAATTCTTCTGGAATACTCGAATTGAGTTGAAGGGTCAAATACATTCCAACAATGGTCAACAAGCCCGATGTCACTCCTGCGACGACGACGACGAGCATTTTGCCTAGTAAAATCTGTAATCGACTCGCTGGAACGGTTAAAATGGTTTCAATCGTTCCCCGTTCTTTTTCACCTGTAAATAAATCTATAGCAGGATACATGCCTCCTACCAAACAAAAAATTACAAAAATATAGGGCAGAAAACCTCCCACCATCTTCCCAACAGATTCTGAGGTAGAATACACATTTTCTCGGTTGGTTCGGATCGGTCGAATCATTGCCCGAGTTGTTCCCAGAGAATCTAATCTGACATTTAACACTTCATCACTGTATGACTCTATTGCACTTTCTAAACGTTCATACAAAACACTTTCACCCGTAGAATTATAGTAAACCGTCAAATCTGCTGTTTTCCCAGCTAATAATTCTGAATCAAATTCTTCCCCTATAATCAATGCCAAGTCCAAACTATCCTCCCGAATCAGATCATTAAATTTAAACGGATCAATATCCTCACGCACATCTATGTCTTTGCGCACTTTTAATTGTTTTATAAAGTCTGTCCCGTTTCCATTAGATTCTACAGCTATTTTCAATACTTTTTCCCTTGCTTTTTCTATCTGCCTCGTCTGAAACGACGACATGATGGATAACAATACAGGAATCATCAACAATGGCACAACGATCATTGTCAATAAGGTGCGCTTATCACGGATCGTATCCAGCATTTCTTTTTTGAAAATAGTAAGAATGGTTTTCATATTGCGTTTTTAATTCATGTCTGGTAAAGCTAGTAAAAAAAGCAGAGTTGACAAACAACCATTTCTAAAAGGTAATGTTATTCAAATGGATTAGACTAAAAATATACTCGTTACTTAGTAACGACTAAATAATAATTCCGACAACTTGCTTATGATCTTTTGTGCCAATACTACGTTGAAAAGCCTCGTGATAGCTAGGCTATCCCTACGTTTTTCGCCTTGTCTTGACACAAAATCTCGATGTCTACTTGACGGACTTATTTTTCACTCGTTACTTAGTTTGAAAAACTATACTTTTGTACAGGATAAGTAGGTTTACCT
>JAHDFQ010000051.1 GCA_020628085.1 Saprospiraceae bacterium | reverse complement strand
CTTTCTTTCTTTCTTTCTTTCTTTCTTTCTTTTCATTAAGCATTCAAGCTCAAGAACATCATTTCATTGAGATCATACCTGAAAATAATGTTGTCAAGGACATTGCTAAATCTCGATTTATAGAAAACTTCACTGACTCCCCTGAAGTAATCAGTATCCAATATATAGAAATTACAGACGTTTTTGATAGACAGTTCGAAGGTAAATTGAACTTTTCTATCAGTAACAGAATGTTTGGAAATTGTACCCTCAACGCTGTAGATGTATCTTATGAAGACTCCAATAACTACAAATGGCGCGGAAATACTCATGACAAGTCATTTGATATAACCATTATAAAAAATTCAAATGGTTATTCGGGATGTATAATAGATAGTAAAGCTGATAAAAGTTACCATATTCTGCCCGTTAATACTACTGCATCAATTCTCATTGAGGTAGAGGTTAAAGGAATTCATTGTGATATAAGCCCAAAACCTAATCCAGATCATATGGAAGGTGATTGTGATGAGGTATGCCCAGGGCATATAGATATATTATTTTTGGTAACACCAGAAGCTCAGGATTGGCTTGAAGATGAAAGTTTAAATGATACTTATTTTGATTTGATGATCTCGGAGACAGAAATGGCTTTTCAAAATAGTAATATTCCACATACATTAAGTTATTATTGGCATCCATTTATCTGGAAAGATGATCAACTTAGTTGTGAGGATGTAGCTATAAATTTATCTAATAATCCTAATGCTAAACTTCTAAGAGAGACTTACAGAGCAGATATAGTGGTAACGGTTGTTGCTCCTGATCTAACTTGGGACGATACGAACGGGGCATGTGTATCAAGCAATGAGGTAGAGTATGACAACGGATACATAGTTTTATCTGCAGATAAAGGGTTATTCAATTATACTTTTTCACATGAAGTGGGACATATTCTTGGAGCTTTACACTTATGGGCTCCCCATCAACCATCGGATTGTGCATATGCACATGAACTAAATTTTATTAACCCTGATCCTACTGGACCTCCTTTAATAAAAAAACAGACTATTTTAGGAGATCCTACTGTATCACTCATACCTCATTATTCCGACCCTTATATTTTTTATGATAATGTTTCTACAGGTCTTACTGATAACAACTTTGATGATCATAATAATGCAGGAAGAATAAGAGAAACAGGTTGTCAGGTTGCTAATTACGAAAATAGTTCTACTTCGAATGTAGTAATCACTCATGAACAGGACGAGTGTAGTTTAACCTTTAAACCAACCGTAGAACCTCCTCGTACAGATTATGAATATACTTGGTTTTGGAGCTATGATGGTATATTTTCTCCGCAAAACTTAGGTGCTTTCTTGTACGAAGGTGAAATACTAACAGTAACAGATGATGATCCTCCTTTCGGTGATCCTTGTGAGATTGTTTTTATTCAAGTTGTAGTGAGTTTAAACGGACAGCCTATATCTTCTCAAGTTACAGGTCATGAAAGTGGTATTTGTATAGATAATGTAGATTGCGATAATGCTTCATCTAGTTTGATTCAGTTTGATAATTATGTTACAGAAACATTAAATGACATTAAATACAATACAACACAGATAGGCAGCCAACAACTATACTTATTTGATGTTTATGGCAGGTTAATTACTAATCTAAAAAACTCTTCATACATAAAAGAAGATTTAATAAACAAAGGGTATAAAGGTGTTTATTTTCTAGTCAAGCTTAATGAAAACGGTAGTATTCATTCTGAAAAAATAATAATCAATTAAAATAATATACTATGAAGCTATTACATACTTCGTTTTTTATTTTCTGTATTTTTACTTTTACAAATTGCAATAATACTGACGATGAATTAATGACTACAGTTCTACCACCTTTAGAAGAAACACTGGAAGAAGAAACAATAGAAGAATGTGTACTGACAGAAGATATTACATCTGAGGTGACGGGGTTTTTAAATTATCACAAAGGACTTCAAGAAGAAGGGGTCGCAAAAGGAATTAAAATAAATGAAGAATGGGGAGGGTCTGCTTTTTATAGAGATAACCATTCAATTCCTAGATTAGTCGTTAATACTTATTGGCATGGACTCATTGGAGGTTTTGATTACGAAGGGTATTCGCTTGCTGAGTTATTGACTATAGTGTTTGATTCTTATGATATTTCTAACAAATGTTATGAGTTAACTAATCAAGAAACAAATCTTGAAGAAGATAAAATACAATGTAATTACTCGTTACATCACGGCGATACTACCTTAGATAGATACCAATTAAAAGAAGAGGCTATAAACGTGTTAGAAGTATTAGAACATGATAGAGAAATAGGTGTTTTTCGATGTAAATTGAATGCCTCTTTTATTACAGACAAAAGTCTTGGACTTCCTGAATATCCAGAAGAACTTCGTTTATTTAATGTAGAAATTGAAATAGGTATATAATATCTCTACATCCCCATCGCTTCATATACTGCTGAATGAATCCTTGGGCGATAGTTTTCTTTACTAAATTTATAATTAAACATATCGGGGTAGGTTCGGTTGGAAAGTAGAATATAAATGAGGTCATGATCGGGATCAACCCAAACACAAGTGCCTGTAAAACCAAGATGTCCGTAGGTGTTTGTGGATACTTTTTCGGAAGTATTGAGCGTCAAAGATTCATCGAGTTGCTTCATATCAAAACCTGTTCCTCTTCGGGTACAGCCTGTACATCTTTTGGTGAAGTCTCTAATTGTGGATGATTGAAGGTAGCGTGTCCCACCATAAATACCGCCATTGAGTAGCATCTGCATCAGTGCCGCTAAGTCTCTAGCATCCGAAAATAAGCCTGCGTGTCCGCTTACACCTCCTAACATAGCACTCCCCATATCATGAACATGACCTTGGATGGTTTGTAAGCGAAAGTAATCATCTTTTTCAGTTGGTGGAATCCGTTTTTTATCCACTTTTTCTAATGGGTTAAATAACATATTGTCCAGTCCCATAGGTTGATAAAAAGTATCGAAAACATATTGATCGAGTGATCTGCCCGTAACTTCTTTGACCATAGCTGCCACGAGATAAAAACCTAAATCGCTGTATTTATAATTTTTATTGGAACGCAATTCCGAGTCGTAAATAATTTGATACATAGAGTCTTGTGCGTAACTCGTTTGTAGGAACAATTGATTGGCTACCTGAACAGAATAGTCAGATTGCTTTGTTTTTTTATAATAATCAGGTGAAGGTTTAGGTCTTTTTTTCGTTCCCGAAAGGGTGTTTTCATAAAACTTAATCCAAGATCTCAATCCTGAATGATGGGTCATCATTTCTCTAGTGGTGAGCGATGCTTTGTTAGTGTTTTGCAAAGCTGGCAGGTAGCGACTCATAGGTTGGTCGATGTCTATTTGCCCATTTTCGCTCAATTTCATCACGGCAAGTGTGGCAGCAGCAATTTTGGTAATCGAGGCTAAATCAAAAAGATCACTTGTAGAAACAGGTGTTTTTTTACTATATGTATGATAACCGTAGGCTTTTTCAAAAATAATTTTTCCGTCTTTGGCGACTAGCACCACTCCACCTGGGGTTGCTTTTGTCTTGATCGCCTCTTGCATTAACGTATCAATTTTCAACAAACCTGCTGGTGATATACCTACACTTTGTGGGGTGTCAAATCCCATTCTATGCAGTTGAACGGTATTCACACCAACATTAAATGGACTTTTCGTTGATCCAGTTACGGGCAACCGTCCTCGAATACTCGTAACGCCCAACAAAGCCTGTGCTGCTATTTTTTGAGTTCCCATTTGTTCGGTATAAGCCACTAAAATATGGTCAATATCATCAAAATATTTGAGTGCATATGGCGTTCCAAAAACCGTCAAAATTACTTTAGTTTGTTTATTCAAATCTTGAATGAAAGACTTCATACTTGCTGTAAAACCAAAATCTTTGCTAGCAAAATTACTCATATCGTGTAGAGCGACAATGACTGTTTCTTTTTTTGCAAACTGTTGCAGTAAGGTGTTTTTCTTAGTAGAAGAAATATCTTTCCCAATTTGGTAATGATCTATTTTTCCGTACTGATCGAGGTTTTCTTGGAAAATCGTTTTACGACTTGCACCGATAGAAAGACTAGCTACTTTATTATCTAATCGTTTTAATGGAATAAGATTGTCTTCGTTTCTGACTAAAGTTAGTGCATTTTCAACTAATTGACGTTGAAGTATTTGTGCTTTAGGCGTTTCTAATTCTTGACGAATATTGTAATTTTTGATCGGTTCAAAAGTTTGTAAACCCAAGTTATATTTTGCTCGTAATATTTTTTTAACGCTTGCATCTACTTTAGCTTGACTCAATTTTCCCTCAGCGATATATTGTTTTATAGCTTTAAAAGCAGCACCTACATCTTCTGGTAATAATAATACATCATTTCCTGCCATCAATGCTTTTGCTTCTACTTCACCTGGTTGATGATGTTTGGTCACGCCTTTCATACCCAAACCATCTGTGAAAATCAATCCATCAAATCGCATTTCTTTTTTCAGAATAGTGTCAATAGCATTTGAAGAAAGTGTTGTTGGTGTATTTGGACGGTCATCAATAGCGGGCACTTGTAAATGTGCTATCATCATGCTTTGCAAACCGTGTTGCGCTAATACTCTAAAGGGTAATAACTCGATACTGTCTAAACGGTTTCGGTCATGTGCGATAATCGGTAAATCATAGTGCGAGTCCACGTCCGTATCCCCGTGACCAGGAAAATGCTTGGCGCAAGCCATCACATTTCCATCTTGTAAACCCATCATATACATATAACTTTTGGCAGCTACGTTGTACCGATCCTCACCAAAAGAACGAGTATTAATGACTGGATTATTGGGGTTGTTATTCACATCCACCACAGGTGCAAAATTGATATGGACACCGACTCGTCGAAGCTGGCGTGCTACTTCCTTTCCCATATCATAAATCAAGCGATTATCTTGAATAGCTCCCAGCATCATAGATTTTGGGAAACTCATACCATCTTTCTTAAATCGCATACCTAAACCCCATTCTGCATCCATTGAGATCATCATGGGTACATGACGGTTCAATTGTTGATATTGATTGATGAGTTGGACTTGTTTCTCAGGTGTTCCTTGAAAAAAACACAGTCCACCCACATGATAATCCTTAATCAGTTTTTCAACCGATGCAATATGTTTTGGCCCTTTATCCGAATGCGCTCGGATCATCATGAGTTGTCCTAGACGTTCGTCTGGTGTCATGGCATCAAAAATGGAATTGACCCATTGATCGGCTTCTGAAATACCAGATTTTTCTGTTGGATTTTTTGTTGGATTCTGAAATCCAGAAACAAGGAAAAGTATTAGAAATGGAAAGAGATAGAATAGTCGTTTCACGGGATATAATTGCTTTGTCTTATAGAAATATAATTACTTGCCGTAAAATACGATTTTTTTAGATTTCAGTTGAGTTCTTAAAAAGTAGTAGAAGATTTAAAATCATCTGATCTATATAATGTGCTTTTACTTTTTGACCGCAAAAAGTAACAAAAACTCGTATAAAAACGGTTTATGAAACAAGTTTAGTAAAACTGCCTCGGGAAGAATTAGTGTTGTAGATATGCAACCTATCTGGTAAATGTACTACTTCCGAAATCTTTTGTAGATTTCAATAAGACATTGATAGGTTGTAAAATATGCGAACGTTGCTAAAGCATTGTAATGGTTCTTGAAAACAAAATCTTTAAGTCGCTTAACGTAAATTTACGCTTGGCAATACCTTTTTTCATATCATCATGAGTCATAACGTTTTAAAGACAGAATAATTAAAAAGAAAGTTGAATCTCAAATTTTAAACAAAAAAAGGAGCTTGGTCTAACTGTTTGACGGTTATTCATGACCAAACTCCTCAACGGTATTGGGATAAAAACTTCTTTGTGTTCTTTTGGTTTTATAATTATTTAAAGTGGATAGCTGTAAATATAGTGCATCTAGATCTGTGACATTCAAACTAAGCAAAAAACGTTTAATTTTTAGATATATTTAACGTTTTGCTAAACTACATTTCATGTAAGAAGGGATGGGATCACCTGTTTCGGAAACAAAGGTAATAACTCCATCGTCAGAGGCAAGGTAAGTCCAAGTGTGTTGTTTCCCTTTTCCAGGAATATAAGTACCGCCGAATTTTAGAATATATTTTATCTCCCAACCATCATTCTGGCGTTCGATTAAAATATCATTTCCTCCAACTTCGGGTATACCTAAATCTATTTCTTCAACACCTTCGACGTTATAAAATTCATTGGCTAGTGCAGCCATATTCAGTGGTTCCTTAGAACGAACAACAATAATATCTTCTGTATCTGTCCACTTTTCATGATTTTCTAAAACGAGATCATATTCATCTAACAAATCATTAATCACTGGGCTATCGGTTTCTGAGATTCCCATTTGTAAAGGCTCTGCCCACTCCGATTCACTATCAAAAATAATTTTAAAATGATCTATCGAAGGATTCGGGAATGTATGTACATTACATTGCGCCAAAGATTGTGCCATCTCGCCACTTAAATACACATTACTTAAAATTTGATATATATTTTCCATTAATTCTTTAGAAATGAATATATCTCGGTATCTTAAGTCTTCTTGTGCGGCACTCATGCGTAGGGCTAACCGTGCAGCGTCTCGCTTAAATTTACGAGCCAAACTCTTTGGTAAGTCGGTAACTTCTATTATTTGATATGAATTTAAAGTCCAATCTATCTTCGTTTCCATAGCGTCTTGTGCGTTTATTGATCCAAAGAGCAATAAGCCAATACAACATAGCGTAGAGAAAAAAGATGGATTGTTTTTCATATAAAATGATTTGTTCTGATCTAGTTGGTGTTTATTTCAATCAATTAAATACATTTGGCATTAAAAAATAACGGAATCTTCAAAAGATTGTGACTATTTAAAAAACAAATGCCATGCCGAACTTATTTGTTTACATTTATGTTACCACTTCAGAATAGTTCAAAAGGATTAGTACTTCGAGTCCACACTATTTTCATTTTATATCCATCATTAAAAAGTAAGTTTTGGAGAAAGGCGTAGTTATAAAATCAACGGGAAGTTGGTATCAAGTTTTGTTAGGCAGTGGTGTAGAAATGCAGTGTCGGATTGTAGGTAAATTTCGTCTCAATGGCATGAAATTAACCAATCCTGTTGCTGTAGGTGATCGAGTAGAAGTATTACCCGAAGATAATGATGATGGTAAAGGCACAATTAAAAAAATTCTACCACGAGAAAATTATGTCGTTCGTCAATCACCCCGAAAAAAGCATTTCCTTCATTTATTAGCTAGTAACATCGACCAAGCTATTCTTTTTGCAACCATTATAGAACCCGATATTAAACAAGGATTTATAGATCGCTTTTTATTAACCACCGAGCCGCATAATATTCCTGTAACCATTGTCCTCAACAAAGCGGATTTATATGGAGAAAAGGAAATGGCTATTTACGAAGAAATCAAAAATATTTATACCAGCATAGGCTATGATGTGCTGCTGATTTCTGCTGAAGATGGGACGGGACTGGATCAATTAAAAGCCATTTTAAAAGATAAAGTTACGCTGGTTTGTGGGCAATCGGGTGTTGGAAAATCTACTTTAGTAAACGATCTTGTTCCTGATTTGGATCTGAGAACGGGTGAATTGTCTGATTACTCGGGTAAGGGAATGCACACCACTACTTTTGCAGAAATGTTTCCATTAAACTTTGGTGGTTCGATTATTGATACGCCTGGTATCAAAACACTTTCGTTTAATAATTTAGAAATTATGGACGTAGCGCATAATTTTCGGGAGTTTTTTGAATATTCCTCTCAATGTAAATATGGAGATTGTACCCATCGAAATGAACCACAATGTGCCGTAAAAAATGCTGTCGAAAATGGTGAAATTAACGAAATGCGTTTTATTAATTATCTTACGATTTTAGACGAAATTGAAGATCAAAACTACTGGGAGCGTGTTGACATGTGATCCTAGTTAAAACCATCTTTACGCTCTTATTTTGAAAGCCTTTGAATAGCGTGTATCTTCGTTCTAAACTTTTTTATGAAAATTCAAGGCAAACCATACCATACTATTTGGATTAGTCCAGATAACGATCAGGTCATTCAGATCATAGATCAACGATATTTACCACATAAGTTAGTCATCGAAAATTTGGCAACGAGTAGGCAAGTAGCGACTGCTATTCGAGATATGCACCTGCGTGGTGCGCCACTCATCGGAGCAGCGGCAGCATATGGGATGTATTTAGCCTGTCTTGAAGCTCCTAATAACTTTTTGTTTGACGATTATATTCAAAAAACAGCAATTATACTAAAGAAAAGCCGCCCAACGGCAGTGGATTTGCAATGGGCAGTAGATCAACAAATGTATATTATTTCAAAAACAGAAACACCTGATTTGAAGATAAAAGCGGCTTTAGAACAGGCACACTCCATCAAACAAGTTAGTATTGATGGTTGTCGAAAAATAGGAGAGCATGGCTTGACTATCATAGAAAAAATAGCAGCTCAAAAGTCAGGAGAACCTGTACATATTTTAACACATTGTAATGCTGGTTGGTTGGCTTGTGTGGATTACGGCACGGCAACGGCACCCATTTATTTAGCACACGATAAGGGCATTCCCGTTCATGTTTGGGTGGATGAAACTCGTCCTCGAAATCAAGGAGCCCGCTTGACGGCTTTTGAATTACTGCAACATGGTGTTCCGCATACAGTTATCACGGATAATGTGGGCGGACACTTGATGCAGCACGGTATGGTAGATATGGTCTTGGTCGGAACAGATCGAACCACAAGAACAGGTGATGTCGCCAATAAAATCGGTACCTATTTAAAAGCCTTAGCAGCAAAAGATAATCATATTCCTTTTTATGTAGGGCTGCCGTCCTCGACAATAGATTGGAGTATTCGAGATGGTTTGACAGAGATTCCAATTGAGGAACGGAGTGCGGATGAAGTTAAGTACATTGCTGGTTTACATCAAAAAGAAATGAAAAAGGTATTGTTGACACCGAAGAAAAGTCCTGCCGCCAATTATGCTTTTGATGTAACGCCTGCTCGTTTGGTGACAGGTTTGATTACGGAACGAGGTATTTGCAAAGCTAATGAAACAAGTATACTTGAGCTATTTCCAGAACAGCGAAGTAATTAAGTAGTCTGAGGGGAAAATTGAATAGAAAATTTTCTCGAAAGAGACCATAAAAAGACTTCAGACGTCTTATTCTGCGACTCTTTCATTATTTTTATGATCTCAAAATCTTCTCCCCAATTTATTAATACCCCTTACTTATGATTGACGAAGGTTATATTAAATACAATTGCGATTGGGAGCAGCGATCGGTGATCAAAGAAGATGAAATTTCGGGACTCAATGCTTGGCGGAGTCGATTATATCAATTGGGGTTAGTCGGTGTGTACGATAATGGAATTGGTTTTGGAAATGTGAGTCAACGAGTTTCGGATAATACTTTTATTATTAGTGGTACACAAACAGGTGCTTTACCTAAATTAGCAGCACATCACTATTCTAAAGTGATTAAATGCGATGTTGATAACAATCATTTACAGTGTGTAGGAATGACTCAAGCATCATCTGAATCTATGACACATTATGCTGTTTATCAATTACTTAAAGAAATTCAATACGTTTTCCACATCCATCATTTTACTATGTGGAAAACGCACCTATATGAACTTCCCACCACACATCCTGATGTAGCGTATGGAACGCCCGAAATGGCACAGGAAATCACTCGACTATTTCAAGAAACCGATGTTGCAAAACAGAAGATTTTGCTCATGGCTGGTCATGAAGAAGGCGTTTTTACTTTTGGAAAGACATTGGAGGAAGCAGGAGAGGTGTTGTTAAGGTGGTTTGAGCGTTTATAAATCAGAACAATAGGGTTATTATACTAATCTGCCCAACGGCAGGCGGGTTTTTCTGACCTACTACTTAGGTGCTGTATTACTATTAATTTATATTAGTACAGTACTCGACCAGCAGTTCTTGATAAGAAAAAATAAGATTATAGACTATCTGCTAAAAAATCTACATTTTAGCTAAAAAAAGATTGGTAATATTTCTATCAAAAAATCGCTGACATTTGTGTTTTACATCAATTCTTGCGAATATTGATCCGAGGGTTTATTAATATGTTCTACAGTTGTATTAATTGATGTGTTATTATCCATCTATCAACCTCTCTTATACATTATTCCTTTTATAGATTTTTCTGCATAAAATAATGTACAAGATTTTCCGAAAATCTACTTAATTTTTTTATTTTGATATACACAGATGTTCTAGTTATTGGTTCAGGAATTGCAGGTTTAACACTTGCCGTAAAATTAGCGCAAGATCGTTCAGATTTGAATATTACGGTATTGACCAAAACCGATGAAGGAGAAAGCAATACCCGTTATGCACAGGGTGGAGTGGCAGCCGTTTGGAATCAAGTTAACGATTCACATCAAAAACATATTGATGATACCTTGGATGCGGGCGACGGACTTTGCGATGAAGATGTGGTGGCGTTTGTCGTGGAAGAAGGTCCAGATCGGGTGCGCGAAATTATAGAATGGGGAACTCGTTTCGATAAGAATCAAGAAGAAAAGTATGATCTGGGTAAGGAAGGAGGACATTCCGAAAACCGAATCTTACATTATAAAGACCTCACAGGTTGGGAAATCCAACGTGCCTTGATGGCTAAAGCCGATCAGTTTAAAAACATCACTGTTTATCAACATTACTTTGCACTTGATCTAATCACCCAACATCATTTGGGACGAAATATTAGTCGATTGACACCCGATACTGCTTGTTATGGTGCTTACGTTTTGAATCTTCAAAATAATGAAATTGATACGATCAATGCTCGAATGACGGTGCTTGCAACGGGTGGTGCAGGACAGGTGTACCGAAACACAACCAATCCTGTGATTGCTACGGGTGATGGAATAGCTATGTTTTATCGGGCAAAGGGACGCCTAGAAAACATGGAATTTATCCAATTTCATCCCACTGCTTTATTCAATCCTGCTGGTGAAAATCCCTCTTTTTTGGTATCTGAAGCTGTTAGAGGTTTTGGAGGAATCCTGAAATCTAAAGAAGGGGAGGAGTTTATGCAAAAATACGATGAACGGGGTTCGCTTGCACCACGAGATATTGTAGCTCGTGCTATTGATAATGAGATGAAGCAACGTGGGGATGACTTTATGTGTTTGGACTGTCGACATTTAGATAAAGATGCTTTCATGGCGCATTTTCCTACGATTTATGAAAAATGTATGAGTATTGGAATTGATCCGATGCAAGATTTAATTCCCGTTGTGCCTGCTTGTCATTACGTTTGTGGCGGTATTCGAGTAGATGAACTAGGTCGAAGTTCGATCCAAAATTTATATGCTTGTGGCGAATGTACATCTACGGGTCTGCATGGTGCCAATCGGTTGGCTTCTAACTCACTCCTAGAAGCAATGGTTTATTCGCACCGAATTCACTTAGATATTTTAAATATTATAGATAATGTAGAGGTGCAAGAAGGGATTCCTGACTGGGATGCCGAGGGAACAACGGCGCCAAACGAGTTGGTTTTGATGACCCAGAGTTTGAAAGAACTCAAAGAGATCATGAGTGTGTACGTGGGGATTGTTCGTTCCAATGTTCGTTTAAAAAGAGCTTTGGATCGCCTTTGGATTTTACATCGAGAGACGGAAGATTTATATACATCCTCCAAAATTTCACCTCAATTATGCGAACTCCGAAACCTGATTACGATAGGTTACTTGGTTAGTCGTTCGGCTAGTATGCGCCGAGAAAGCCGAGGGTTGCACTATACGACAGACTATCCAGATCAAAATTCGTTTATTGAGAACTCGATTTTGTAGGGATGAAATGATAGGGAATGAATGGACTTGGTGTTTTTTAAATAATAATTTCTAAAAATAATTGATGATGATAACTTCAGTCTCCACAGTATTGAATAGGATGATTATAATTATGATGGTATTATCCTTAACCAATAGTTGTACCGATGGTACATTTAAACACGAACCCCCTAGAATCACTGAATATTCTTCAACTACATCAGATAACATACACGGTATTTTTGATAAAGTCTTCTTAGACTTAGTAAGTGATAAAGATTTTGACTTTTGTACCTTTTTTAAGCGGAATAGATCATCACTAGAGGAAAGAATGAAGGATTATTTACACAAAGATTTCTACTTTACAGTTACGATGAAGCAAACGGATAGTTTATATTATCACTTTGAATCTGAAACAAACAAGTGCGAATTGATAGATAGCGAGCATATTCCAAAACACATTTATTATAAATTGGAAGGTACACATTTGTGTATGCCAAAGGAATATTGGGATAAATTTTACTCAAAAAGAGAGCGGCTAAAGAATAAGATTTATAAATTACACAGTAAAGGTAGAACATCATTTTTTGTCGAAGTATCTTACAATTAGATCAAGTAAGAAAGACTATCCTAACGTTTTACACATCAACTTATGCATGCCAATCGGCTTGATTTCATATATATCACCCACTTGGATCATTCCGAATTTTAAATAAAAGTCGGCAGCCGTTACTCTGGCATTACACCACCAAGTATCGACATTTTTTTCTTTCAATATTTGTTCTCCGAAAGTTAAAATTCCTTTTCCAGCATATTGCCCCCGATAGTCCTTCTTAGTTGCCATACCACGCAGTCGATATTGAAGTTTTCCTTGAATATCGGGATGTGTTTCCTGAAAAAAGGAACCAATACTAATCAATTCTTTACCACAAAATGCACCTACATGAAAATTTTCTTCCAAATCGTCCGCAGGATAATAACAGGCTTCAATGGGTTGATGTGGACGTAAAATATTGAACCTCAAATCATAAGTCGCTTGATATGGAATGATACGAAAATCAAAAGTAGAAACTGGGCTTATTTTAGACATTAATTTATTTTTTAATATAAAGAGATTAAAAGTTAATGTTTAAATATAACATTTTTTATATTTGTGGTAGATGTATGTGTTGAAACACTATATACATTGCAAATTATAAGCTATGTAAGCTACGACGCTTGCAATCTGACTCCATGAAATGAAATACACACCCACAGTTATCTAGACTGTAATTTAAGCTACTTTTCATTTTTTGGTTCTCTACATTGCATTATACATTATTATAATACACTAAGACACACAGAACACTATATCGCATGAAGTACTATCTAATTGCAATATTTATTATTATTGGAATCCTGCCTACCTCTGTTCAGGCACAAACTTATCGTTTACAAGTCGGATTATTTCAGGACGCTGTGAGTAGTAATTATTTTGATAATATAAAAGGTAGCGAATCAATCAAACACGAAGTTAATCACGTTGGATTACATTGCTATTTTATAGATGGTTTTATAACAAAAGAAGCTGCTGAGCATAAGAAATTAGAACTAAAAAGTTTGGATAATCGGTTTTTGACAGCTCAGGTTATTAGTGCTGCGGAAGTAGCAGCATGCAAAGCGGCTTGTGATAAAAAAAATAAATTTATTGTTGAGGAAGACGAAGACTTATATTTGAGTGCAGTCTTGTTTAAATCGGGTAGTACGAGAGTGCGTTCAGAAGGACGTCGGCTATTAAAAAAAGTAGCAACTTATCTAAAAGAACATCCTAATTATACATTACTATTAGAAGGACATACGGATGCCGTTGGTGATCCAACATATAATATGAAATTGGCAAAGCAGCGAGCCAAAAGTGTTCGAGATTCTTTGGGACGACGAGGTATTCCAAGCTATAGAATTCATATTGATGTGTATGGTGAATCTAAACCTGCGGCAATTAATGAGTATGATCCTGAATTAGATTCTCCTGAAAGTAGAGCTTACAACAGACGAGTTGACTTGACTATTTTAGATGGGATGCAAGAACCAAAATATAGTTCGGTAACAGAGAGAGAAATTCCTTTAGAATTTCAAATTATAGAAGAAGATAGAAACGTTGAGGATATTAATCATCGGCCTAATAAAGAAGTGATTATGGTAAAAAATCCACCTCAATTTTTAGCACCTGAGGCTTCCCTAGGCGGATCTCTTGAAGATGCTCAATAGAATAACCTGTTTTGGGTTGATATTTTAGCTGTTGCTCGGCATCTGCAATAATTGTCGGGTTTCGTTTAATGATTTCTATTTGTGCAACCGTCTGGTTTTCAAAATCAATAGTTACCTTTTTTATTTTAAGGTCTTCATTTTTAGCTAAGTAGCGCAAGCCCGATAATGTTTCTTCCACAAAAATACTATCAACGGCATATTGATCGAGCCAAGCTGTTTTATTAATATTGGCATCCAAAAAGAAGGTCAATTCATCCGAAAGATCATATTCCGTCAATATCTTTTCTTCTGTTTTATCACCAAGACTAATTCGCTTTTTTAATTTAATTTGCTGCTGTTCTAAACGGGTTATTTCTTGATTGAAGTAAGTCTCCAAATCAAAAAAAGGTGCATATTTTTGCTGACTCGCCATAGTAGCGTTATCGCTTTGACATGCTAAGGTCGTTATCGCAAATAAGAAGAATAAAAGTAAATAGCGCAGAATATTAGGTTTTGTAATTAATGAATCAGTAGATCGCCTGTCATTTCATTGGGAGGCTGAATGCCCATCAAGTGCAAAAGTGTTGGGGCAATATCCGCCAATTTTCCGTCCTTGATTGTTCTACTGTTAATATCATTACTAACAAAAATACACGGCACTAAGTTGGTCGTATGCGCCGTATTTGGTGTACCATTTTCATTTATCATAAAATCAGAGTTCCCATGATCGGCAATAATGATGGTATCATAGTCATATTGTTGTAGTGTTTCCATCAATCGTTTGACGCAAGTATCTACCGTTTGAGCCGCAATTTTAGCTGCTTCAAACACACCTGTATGACCAACCATATCAGTGTTGGCATAGTTCAAACAGATAAAATCAGGCTGATTATTATTTACATCCTCGATGATGGTATCTGTAATTTCTACGGCACTCATTTCTGGTTGTAAGTCGTACGTCGCTACTTTGGGTGAAGCAACCATCAGACGACGCTCGCCCTCAAAAGTAGCTTCTCGACCACCAGAGAAAAAGAAGGTAACGTGAGGATACTTCTCCGTTTCAGCAATACGAACTTGTGTCTTTTCGGCGGCTTCTAAAACTTCTCCAAGCGTATTATTGATATTGTCTTTTTCAAAAAGTACACCGACATCTTGAAAAGATTCATCATAACGTGTCATACCAGCGAAATGAATATCTAGCTTTTTCATATCCTGCTCAGGAAAATCTTGTTGTGTCAGTGCTTCGGTAATTTGGCGAGGGCGATCTGTTCTAAAATTAAAGCAAATTACGGTATCTCCATCTTGAATGGTAGCTACGGGTTTACCCATTTCTGTGCAAACAATAGGCATAATAAACTCATCTGTTTCGCCTTTTGCATAACGTTCTTTTACCAATTCTACGACCTCCATACAAGGCTCTCCCGTTCCATGAACGAGCAAATCATAAGCAAGTTTGATGCGTTCCCAACGCTTGTCTCGATCCATAGCATAGTATCGACCGACCACACTTGCCAATTCTGCATTCAACGGCGCAATATGTTTAATCAGGTCAACCAAATAGTCTGCACCTTTATTTGGATCGGTGTCTCGACCGTCTAAAAAAGCATGAATGTAAACCTTTTTACAGTCTTGTTCCTCTGCAATATCACATAAGGCTTTGAGGTGTTCAATATGTGAATGTACCCCACCGTCCGACAATAAACCAATAAAATGTATCGCTTTATCATTTGATTTTGCAGCATTCAAATATTGTAGTAAAACCTTATTTTGATGTAAAGTTCGTTCTCTAACAGCTTTGTTGATACGAGCCAGTTCTTGATAAACAATCCGCCCAGCACCAATATTTAAGTGTCCCACTTCTGAATTTCCCATTTGTCCGTCTGGCAAACCAACCTGTTCTCCAAAAGTAACCAATTTACTATTGGGATAATTTTCCAAAAGTGAATCAATGTAAGGGGTGTTTGCTTGTTGAATAGCATCTGAATCTGGATTCGTACCGATTCCCCAACCGTCCAATATTAAAAGAGCTGTTTTTTTAGAATGCATGTTTATTGTTTTTCACTAACAAGTACAAAAGCTGGTGGAATGTTAAGCGGAACAAAATTAATATCTACGTTACCAAAAACATTATTATATAGCTTTTTAGCTAATAAAGAATAATGAACCTGAATAAACAAACCCTTTGGTTTTAGTAAATCTCTACATTTCGTAATAATATCATAACCTAATTCATCAGGTAATCCGACGAAAGGAATGGCAGAAACGACATAGTCGATATGGCTTTCACCCTCATCTTCTAAGTGGTATTGTATATTTTCGGCACTATCTTCAACAACAATAAGTCGATCATCATTAATTTCTCGAAGCGTATCACAAAAAGACTCGTTCACCTCGAAGGACAGTAATTTTGCATCAGGTCTCATCGCCTTTAAAATATGTTCTGTAATCACACCGTCACCTGCACCCAGTTCGACAATTACTTTTGCCGTGTCGAAGTCCACATGTTTAATCATTCCTTGGCACAGATATTTAGAACTGCGAGTTAGTGTACCAACGGTTTTCAGGTTTTTAATACCTTCTTTAAAAAATTCAATTTTAGTCATATGTTAGTTTTCCTAAAAGTTAGCCCTTTAGCGGGTGTTCAATGAAGTTGTAGCAGTTCGTGTGATTATTATATGTAGGGAATTTAGTAGTTAGCGTTGATAAAATTAAGAAGATCGGGGTAAATATTAGAATATTTGGGTGCTTCTTCTTTGGAAATTTGTTGTCCACCAATGGAAGCAACCACAAAAACGTTGGTATTTCCTGCTCTTTTTAGCTCGTTAGCAAATTGCTTTGCTTCAAAATAGGAGTTAAACAGTCCAACAGAATATTGATAATTCTTGCTGGCCATATTTCGTTCAATCAACGGATCATCATGTTCTTTTAATAAGTTACCTTTATACATCTGTTTCAATGTAGCCACTTGTACTCGATAAGTGAGCCCTTTCGTTTTATTTTTATATTGAGTTCCTTTTGGGTCAACCATAAACTGGCTGACATTCGGTTCGTTAATATGAATTAAAATATTGGCATTGCTTTGATTAAAAACATCAATATCTATTCGACGATTGAGTTGTTTCCCCATTTCATTAGGACGATCATCTAGGATATTTTGTGCAATTGGGTAATTGGCACCCACGCCTCGTAAATGAATTCGATGAGCTTGAATACTATTTTTTTGTAGATACTCAGCGGCTTTCTCTGCTCTTTTTATAGCAAAATAAAGTCCAAATTGTGATGGATCACTCGCATCAGAATGACAACTTAGTAGCGTTTCCAAATTTGGATCATCTTTTAAAGCACGAATCAAAGTATTGAGTCGATCAATATTTTGAGGATTGGTTACGTCATCATCATCAGTATAATAGAGCGGTTCTATTTCATATGTTTTTTGAATCAAAGTGCTATCTTGAATGACAATTTCTTGCACCTCATTTGTCGTATTATTGTTTCGTTGGATTTGATCCATAAAAGTATATGGTGCAACCGTTGCTGCTTGTTGCGCCTGTTGTACTTGCTTAAAATACGCAACAAAGATGTCGTTGCCCCCCAAACTTTCTTTTCGATTAGAAGAAAAATAACCTTGTAAACCATCTACCGATAAGCTAAAATACAGATCATCTTGAGCCGAATTAAGTGGTAATCCTACATTTTGAGGAATAGACCATTCACCTGTTTCAAAGTCATAAACAGATTTAAAAATATCCATTCCACCAATACTTTTTCTAGAGTCATTGGAACTAAAATAGAGCGTTTTTCCATCTGCTGCTACGAAAGGAGTCGTTTCATCATAAGCGGTATTAATAGTATTACCCAAATTTTGAGGTTTCGACCATGTTTCGCCTCGTTTGACCATTGCATATAGATCACTACCACCGTTTCCGCCTGTTCGTCGAGAATCAAAAACAATGATACTATCTTTAAAAACATCTATTCGTCCGTCACCTTTCTCTGCTTGAAGCGGACTATTTAAATTGGTAGGAAACAAACGTTCTTCTTCAGTATTAAACGTGTCTACAAAAACCTCCCCACTAATTAAATTATATCCTTTGTAAAAATACAATACCGAACCGTCACTATTAAAGTCTAAAATGACGTCATTTCTTGGTGTATTTAATAAGGTACTCATAGAAGTTGTTGCCGTCCACTCTCCTTCATAAATGGTTGTAAAATACATGTCGCTACTGTATTTTCCATAAATATTATCACGTCGACCTTGTGCGTCTCTAAGACCACCAACGGAAGTAGATCGTGCTGATGAAAAATAGAGTTTATTGGTAAAGTTTGGACTAATGACAGGCGCAAAATCATTATATTCTGAGTTGATTTGCTCACCCAAGTTTTCTACTAAGGCTGGTTTGTCTTGGACTTCTATTTTTAATCCATTTCCACAACGACGGATTGCATCTCGAATACTTGCCCGATTGGCATTATTATCTTTTACCTCCGCCAAGTACAGTTTATAGTGCTTGACTGCTTGTTGGAAAGATAGATTGGCGTGGTGTGCTTTACCTAAGTACAAATAGGTCTTAGGATTCACTTTTTTATTGTCCGTAACAACTTCATTTAGTAGATCAATGGTCTCTTCGGGATGATTATTTCGGTAGGAGCAAATGGCACTTCGGAGCAAAACATCAGGATCAATTTTTTTGTCCGCTTGCGATTGAATATATGATTGATAATATTGTTTGGCTTGTTTGAATTTTTGATTTTCAAAAAAAAGATCAGCTTGTTGTAGTAGTTCTTTTGGATTATTCTGAGCTTGTAAACCTGTGGATAGGCTAACAAATAAGAATAAGGGAATAATCCATTGAGGAATTGGGTTTTGGTATTTCTTCATAAGTAAGCATAAAATTAGTACCAACTAGCAAAGAATAAATATAGGAGAATTATCATTTCACTTATTGCTGTTTACAAAAAATGATGTTTATTCCATTGCTTGGTCATCGCCTCAAGCCGGCTAGGCTCTTCATTTTTTTCATTGCCAAAAAAACGAAGCAAACCAGCCTGCGGCAGGCAGGAAACGCTAGAATCTATAAACCTATCTGCCTCAGACAGGCTCACTCCGTTCAAACAGTATAGCTTCAAGCATCCGCCACCAAAGAGCGATTTACTTTGATGTTTTGTTCTGATAAAAGTAAAGTGTTATTTCAAAAAATGAGCCTTGAAACTAACGCATCAAGGCTCATTTTAATTGTATTTTTATATCGTTCGGTTACCGTCAAAAGCTTCTAGGTAATCTCCGACACGTCGTAGGAATGAACCACCTAAGAATCCGTCCACTACTCGATGATCGTAAGATAATGACAAGAACATCATTTGTCGAACAGCAATCAAATCACCGTATTCGGTTTCCACAACGGCAGGTTTTTTACGAATGGCACCTGCTGCCATGATCGCCACTTGTGGTTGATTAATGATCGGTGTGCCCATGACATTACCGAATGTACCAACATTAGTTACAGTAAATGTTCCGTCTTGAATATCTTCTGGCTTCAACTTATTGTTTCGAGCTTTATTAGCCAAACCGTTAACGGATTTAGTTAGTCCGATTAAATTGAGTTGATCGGCAGACTTGATAACAGGTACAATCAAATTACCTGAAGGTAGTGCCGTTGCCATTCCAAGGTTGATGTCTTTTTTGACGACGATATTGTTTCCGTCTACAGATACATTAATCATTGGGAAATCTAAAATTGCTTTAGCAACTGCTTCAAAAATGATAGGCGTGAAAGTAATTTTTTCACCGTGTTTCTTCAAAAACTCACCTTTAACTTTATTTCTCCAGTTTACCAAATTGGTAACGTCAGCTTCGATAAATGAAGTTACGTGTGGAGACGTATGTTTAGAACGCACCATGTGATCGGCGATTAAGCGACGCATACGATCCATTTCTACAATTTCTACATTTCCACTTGTACTGATAGCTGGTGCAGCACTTTGTGTTGCTTTTGGTGCTGCTACTTTCGGAGCAGGCGCAACGGGTGCGCTTGGCGCAACAGTTTGTGGTGCTGTATGACGGTTTTCCACATAAGCCAAAATATCTTTTTTTGTTACTCGGCCATTCATACCCGAACCAGCTATTTGAGCTAATTCTTCTGCACTGATATGCTCATTTTTAGCAATATTTTTTACTAAAGGAGAATAAAAACGACCATCATCCATATTTTCAGCAACGCTAGTCGTTGCTACCGCTTTAGCCATTAATGGTTCTGGAGAAGGTTCAGGAGCTGTCGTCTCTGTAGGTTTTTCTTGAGTTGCAGGAGAAGGTTTAGAACTTGCGCTTTCACCTTCAGTGGCAATCATCGCAATAACTTTACCGATTTCTACAACATCATCTTCTTGAAAAAAGATTTCTGTCAGAACACCCGCCACTGGAGATGGCACTTCTGAATCTACTTTATCGGTAGCAATTTCTAGAACGGTTTCATCCATTTCAATAGAATCACCTACTTGTTTGACCCACTTTAAAATCGTGGCTTCCATGATACTTTCGCCCATTTTGGGCATTATCAATTCAACTTGTGCCATATAATTATTAAATGTATTAAATTTGAATTTACAATGAGTTCACATAAATAATCATGTGTTCCTTAGGTGGTGCAAAATTAACGGAATAATGTTGTACATCCAAGACTTTTGTCAATTTCAAAAAATGAACTACCTTTAAAATTGTAGTTTATTCATTCATTACCTTTATTTTGAATGTATTTGATATACTAATGTTCATCAAACACGCTATATATTTTGGAACAGACTTTTGCAGATCGGTTATTGCGTTCATTTAGCCTAGAAATGCCTTATCAGGAGTCCATGGATGACTATTTGGACTTTATCTTGCCTTTGATTAGACCTTGGGGTGAAGACCTTAACGAGGTAGAATTTTATATGCAAAAGCCTTGGATGGAAATTCGAGACAATGAAGATTTTCACGAATCTGTGTTACATTTTTTTAATGATGAGGGGGAATATTTAGTTTCTGTAGATGGAAATATATATCAGGGTTCTTGGAGTATTGTCGAAATGAACAATAAAATCATTTTGGAACGTCCTTATGGTGGAACGATGCAACGAGAATTATTTGATTTGGCATTTATGAATGCCGATTTTTTTGTATTAAAAAAACATGGAGATCAACGAAAACTGGGTTTTAATAAATATTTTCTACTTGGACGAGAATCACTAGTCAAAAACTTAGAATGGCGAGATGTGATGGAGTTGATGTTCAATCGTTATCGAAACAATTCACAGATCATCACTTTTGTCGTTATTTTTGTGATTGTCGTGGCTGTAGTGTTAGTATTTTCGTTCTTTTAGACTAGAGCGAAGAGATGACTCAAGTCATCTCTTCGCTGTATGTTATAACTGTTATTTAAAAACTTCTATTTCTTTTGTTTTCACTACCAAATCAGTAAACTTACCCTTAAAACGAGTAGCTTTTACAATGTGGTTATCAATCCAATGATAGTTTCCGCCACGTGGTTTACCCATCAACATACCATGGTATTTGAATCCGTGTTTTGCAAACCAACGTTCCGTAACTTCACGGTGTTCTTCTGTACGAGAAGTAAAAAATGTAATAATATGCCCTTCGTCATACCATTTATTGAGCATCTTTAGCGCATCAGGATAGACCATGCAGGTTTCCATGCGTTCAGGCTCTTCATTTGGAATATCATCACAGATCGTTCCATCAATATCAATCAAGAAGTTTTTTACTTCTTCTGGTAAAATCGGGCTTAATTTTTCTCCTTTTTCATTAAGAGAATCTTGTAACTCGTGAACTGGTTTCATAAAAGTATGAGTTAAGAATTTTTTATTAAGTAGTAGGTCAGAAAAATTAGTATAATAAAAACCTTCAAGTCCTTCAAATATTTCCTTCGCCTGCCTGCCGCAGGCAGGTAACTTCCAAGTATTCAGTTTCTTAGTCAATTTTTGAAGGACGGTTTTATTATACCTGCCTGCGGCTGGCAGGCAAGTAATTTTGTCCGACCACTTATTTGCTTGATTCTAAAATAGATCAAGCCACAAAAATACAACTTTCTACACTAAGAGGCTAGTATAATTTTATTAAACTTATTGTAAAATTGACGTTAAGTCGTTAAAATTGGATGTAAGTACTCGGATCAACGGCTTCTCCATTGTGCCATAACTCAAAATGTAAATGTGGACCACTAGATAAAGTACCTGTATTACCGATGATCGCTACGGCTTCACCTGCTTTTATAATATCACCTGCTTTTTTGAGCAAAGCAGAATTATGTTTGTAAAACGAGATGACATTATTGGCATGTTGAATGGCTAAAGTATTTCCTGTTTCCACCGTCCAATCAGCAGCAATAACTACACCGTCTAATATGGCTTTAACAGGTGTGTTTTTTGCTGCCATAATATCTACTCCAATATGACCTTTTTCTCGTTGAAACCCCTCACTAATCGAACCGTTTACGGGTGGGTAAAACGTCAATTGGTCGAGCGTTAAATTTCGAGCAGCACCTTCTTTTTTTCCTTCGATTTCTGTCTGTAAACCAATTTCATTCATCTCGATTTCCTTTCGCAGTTCCTCATCTTCTTCAATACGTTCTACCTTTAGCATACTATCTGGTACTTCTTCAGCAGCAACTTCTACATCTTCCTGCGTCTCCACATCATCTGTAATCATCCGTCGGTAGCTATCGAAATATTGAAGGTACATTTTTTCTTTTTCCTCGTGCATCCGAATCAACTGATCTTGTTGGTATAGCTCTTTATTTTTCTCCATAATATCACCATATCCAGGAACAAGGTTCCGAAGTGGCGTAACCGAAACAAGTAAAACGGTCAACACACCAACTACTAGTACTGCCGCCGCTGCCAACAAATACAAATTAAGTGGTGTGAATCGATATGAACCTAACTCCTCAAAAGTTTCATTGTTCATAACGACTAACCGATAAGGATGTCGCAACCGTTCTGAGAGAGGTTGCTGTTCTTTATTGTCAGTTGACATATTTTATAAAATCGTATGGAAGAGGTAAACGTTGTTTTAATATAAGAAACAGGTATTCCCCTTCAATTTTTCTATTAAAATTATAATAAAATAGGATGCTTTTAAGTTTAAAACAAGATGTAAATTGAAAGCGAAAGTTAGCTGAAACAAAAGCCGCCCTTCATAGTATAAATTTATCAGATATACTCATTGTCTAATAAGTTGTTTTTTACCAAAAAGCCTTGAACGTTCTAATTTTTGTTAAATTACTGCAAGCATAAAGTAATCCACGCAAAACTAACGTTTATTAAACGTTTTTTAGTTTGAAATTCTCATTTTATGCTCTTTTTGTATTCAAAAAAGTGTTAAAGAGGGCAAGAGTTATATGTTTTGAGTTGTATTGCAACTTTAGTTATCGAAAAAAGAAGATGAAAAAAACGAATTTAGCTATTATATTAACGTTGGTATTCTTTGTTTCTTCCTGTGTTACGCAGAAGCGCAAAGATGAGCCATCCGCATTAAAAAAATTCTATCATAACACTACAGCAGAGTTCAACGGTTACTTTAATGCTGATGTGATTATGCAGGAAAGTACTTTGGCATTAAGTACACAGCACCAAGAAAATTACAATAAAATATTACCCGTCTACGACTATGTGGCAGCAAGAGATCCAAAACCTGTTGCACCTGAATTAGATCGAGCTATTGAAAAGGTTTCTACAGTCGTGACATTACACCGTATAAGCGATTGGACAGATGACTGTTACTTGTTATTAGGACAGGCTCAACATTTGAAGAAAGATTATGAATCTGCCGAAGAGACGTTGGAATATACCGTTGGTGAGTTCAATCCAGAATCTATAGCTCGTAAAAAAGCAAAATATGCTAAAAAGTATGCCAAAAAAGCTCGTAAAAAAGGTGGAAAACCTAAAAAAGATAAGGCAAAAATAGCAGAGCAGAAAGCAAAGAAAAAAGATCGAGCAGAAACTAAGAAAGAAAAAGAAAAGGCTGCTAAAGCAAAGAAAAAGGCGAGAGAAAAAGAAAAGAAAGCCAAAAATAAAGAAATAAAAAAGCGTAAAAAAGCTCGTAAAAAAGGCAAGAGTTATAAAAAACAGAAAGCAACCACACCGACTCCTCCTCAGCCTAGTACTACAACTCCGACGACTCCAAAGGTGACGGAAACGCCTAAGAAGGAGGAAGAAAAAAAGAAGAAAAAGAAAGACGAACCTAAAATAGCAGAGGATAAAGAAAAGCCATTCAAGCGAGAACCTGCTTATCAGGATGCACGTTTATGGTTGGCTCGAACGTATATTGAGCGTGAAAAATATGAACGGGCGGAAGATATATTTATGGATTTAGAAGGAAAGTCTAATACATACAAACACGTCAAAGCGGAATTAGCTCCTGCAACAGCACATCTGTATTTGAAACAACGCAAATATGAAGAAGCCATTCCTTGGTTGGAAAAAGCCATTGACCGAACAAAAGATCGTCAGGACAGAGCAAGATACTCATTTATTTTAGCACAGTTGTTCCAACGTCAGAAAGATGCCACTCAAGCTTACGCTTATTTCCAAAAAGCGCAGCGTATGAGCAATGATTACGAAATGAGTTTTAATGCGCAGTTGAGTATGGCGCAAAACGAATATCGTTCAGGTAAGAATACACCAGAAGGCACGATTAAAAAATTAGAACGCTTTCTCAAAGACGCCAATAACGCAGAATATAAAGATCAAATCTATTTTGCTTTAGGAAACGTTGCTTTAGAAAGTAATCAGAAAAATCAAGCGATTGGATATTTTGAAAAATCATTAGAGTTCAATTCAGGAAATTCAGCACAAAAAGGAGAAACTTTAGTCGCTTTGGCAGACTTATTTTATGAGCAAGATGCCTTTGTAGATGCTAAAAAATATTACGAACAATCTTTACCCATTATTGGTGAAACAGATGAACGCTATGATCGAATAGATCGTTTGGCTAAGAATTTGGATGAAATTGCTACCAATATTGAGATCGTTACTTTACAAGATAGCCTATTGATGATCGCAGGTTTAGATGATAAAGCTCGTAAAGCATTAGCAAAAGAATTGAAAAAAGCACAGAAGGATAGTGCTGTAGCTGCGACTAAGGGTGGGGCTGCTAGTAAACGTGGTGTTCCAACCGCAGCTGCACAGACGTCTATTACCTTGAGTTCAAATAGAGGACTACGAACAGCACCAAGTACTTTTCCTTTTTATAGTGAGAAAAATGCCAAAAAAGGTCAAAAAGATTTTGAGCGAATCTATGGAGATCGACAATTGGCAGATGATTGGAGGCGATCAAATAGAGAAGGATTCACAGATATAGTACTAGACGATGTCGAAGAAGAAAAAGTGGAAGAGGAATTAAGTCAGTCAGAAATTGAACAGTTATTTAAAGATGTTCCAAAAACAGAAGAAGAAAAGGCATTGGCAGGACGACAAATTCAAGATGCTATGATTGCCCTTGGACGCCTATTCCGTGAGCGGATCGAGCGAGACGATCAGGCTATTGATATTTTGGAAGATCGCCTTTTAGTAGAATATCCGAGAACAAAATATGAATTGGATGCATGGTACTATTTATATCTTTCTCATACCAATGAAAATAATACGGCTCAGGCTCAGGAATATAAAGATAAATTAATCAAGAAATACCCAACCACGACTTTTGCTCGTATTTTAAGTGATCCAAATTATGCAGCATCAGTGATGAACGAGCGTAAGTTGATTTCTCAATATTATGATGAAGCCTATGGTCAGTTTGAGCAAGGCAATTATAAAGCGGCTTATGAGAAAAGTACAAAATCAGTGGAGTTGTACGGAAAAGAAAATCCGTTAATTGCAAAATTTGCTTTGTTGAGTGCTATCTGTACGGGTAATATTACTGGAAAAGACGAGTATATTATTGCCCTGAGAAATGTGATTGCCAAACATCCAGATACACCTGAACAAACCCGTGCGAAAGAAATTTTACGTTTATTAGAAGGTAGAGGAAGTACAGCTCGTGCGACGGACAGTGAAAATGAAGTAGAAGCAGCTAAAAATTATATTTACGAAGAAGCAAAACTTCATTATATGCTGATCGTCATTACGGATAAGGGTGATGTGAAAATTAATGATGCCAAGTCCTCTATCGCTGGATTTAATCGATTGAATAATAAATTGGACAAACTCCGAATTTCTAATATTTATTTAGGAACGGATACCAATCGACCTATTATGGTGATTCGTAAATTCAAGAATAAAGAACGTGCGATGGTCTATTACGAAAGTGCGTTAGATGGTGGCGATGAATTTATTCCAGAAGGCATGCAATACGAGATTTATCCCATCACACAAAATAACTATCGACAAGTCTTGAAAAACAAAAGCCTAGACGGCTATGCGACTTTCTTTGAAGATAATTATTTGAATTAGAAATTAACCAAGAACATAAAAACGGGATGTAGTTTCACAAAACTACATCCCGTTTTTTTATTGAGGACAGTTGACCTCGTAGGTTTCTAATGTTCCCGAATTATTGACTCGGATACGATAACAATCACCATTCGGAGCTTTCAAAATCATACCTTTTGTGAAATCACTGATATAAGTATCGCCCTGTTCATTATAAATACCATAAGTTGCCTGACCAAGCGTTTCGCAAATATCGCCGATGCCATTAGAATTCAAATCTTGTTGGTTAGCATTTTGAATCAAAGGACAGTTATCACATCCATTTCCGATACCATCCAGATCGCTATCTTCTTGTTCTTTATTTGCATTATTGGGACAATTATCCTCAAAATCAAATATACCATCTTTATCTGTATCTGGGCAAGTATTCACCAAATCAATAAAGGAGCTGCAACCGAGCATGTTGTCTCTGATAGTAAGCGAACCTGCTATAATATTATTGTTTTGTAATTGTTTTATAGAGCAACAACTGGAAAGATTTGGATTATCAGTAACCCATAAATCTCCTATGTAAAGGAGGTTATCAAGTAAAGAAATATCTGTTAGTAAATCGCTGTTTCTAATAAGTAAAGAGGCAGAAACAACTTTCAAATTACTTAGGAAATTTAAATTGGTATTTTGTAATTCAAAGAAAAGAGTTCGTGTATCTTCTAAGTTTGAAAAACCTGTTACTGTTATTGGCACACCATTTTTAAGTGTAATGGAATTAGTTTTAAGTAGGTTTTGAAACCCATTTATGACAGACACATTTGTATTGTTAATCCAAACATCGCCTGCCTCAATAATATTGTTAAAGCCATTTATTAGGGTAAGGTTATTATTACTTGTAATTCGTAATTCACCTAGAGCAACTAGCCCATTAAAGCCACTCACGCTTCCTAATGTAGGGTTGTTTTGGATGTAAATATAATTGGCAGTACCAGCAATATTGAAATTACTGATGGAAGAAAGATTGTTGTTTCCGTTGATAGTTAAATCAACTAAGCTTGTTAAACTATTGAAGTTGTTTATTGATGTTAATGTAGCGTTGTCAAATATGCTTAAATTATTGACTGTGTTCAAGTTGTTAAAACCAGTTATAGAAGAGAGGTTGTCGTTTCCTTCGATATTTAAGACATTAACACTTAGTAATGTACTGAAATCATTTATTGATACTAATGCAGGATTATACCTTATATCTATCTCATTAGCTGTATTCAAATTAGCAAATCCGCCAATGGAAGAAAGAGTGTTATTCCATTCAATATGTAGACTGTTGATATTTGTAATATTACCAAACCCTCCAATAGAACCAAGTACCGTATTTTGGTTTATGTTTATATCATTAATGTTTTCAATGTTTTGAAAACCAGATAAATTTGTAAGCGAAATATTTTCATTGATGTTTAGGTTTACCAAGCTATCTATACCTCCAAACCCTGTAATATCAATGAGAGAACCATTTTCCCGAATCTCTAAGTTTTTTACCCCTTTTAGATTATTCCAAGAGTTAAGGGAGGTTAATTGAGTGAAAATAATTTTTAAATCGTTTCCAATACTATCAATTACGTATAGAGGTGTTAGATCAATGATGTCACTATTTATATCAAGTATTGTTAAGTTTTCTACCCAACCTTGAGTAACGCAATCTGGATAAT
>JAHDFQ010000002.1:37951-100383 GCA_020628085.1 Saprospiraceae bacterium | reverse complement strand
AATAAATTTGTCTTTTTACCGAATTTATCAAACTTTTACATTCTTTGAAATAGACATAGTTCAACAAAAAAGCCACTCAAAAGTAAATTTGAGTGGCTTTTATCTATCTTATTTTTAGAGAATTTTTACTCTTCTTGCTCTTCTTTCACTTCTTCTAACATCGCCATACGAGCTTTTTCTCTATCATTAACTTCTTGCGTAGTTACGATCAATTCATTGAACTTACGAAGACCTGTTCCTGCTGGAATTTTCTTACCAACAATAACATTTTCCTTCAATCCGCTCAAGAAATCTTGCTTCGCACCAATTGCCGCTGTACTCAATACCTTCGTCGTTTCTTGGAATGATGCAGCTGAAATCCAACTGAATGTACCCAATGATGACTTGGTGATACCTTGTAACAATGGACTAGAAGTTGCCGAAACCGCATCCCTATATTGTGCCAATTTCTTGTCATTACGTTTTAGGTAAGAATTTTCCTCCCTAATTTGACGTAACGTCACCAACTGACCTGGCTTCATTTTCGTAGAATCACCAGATTCTGTGATGAACTTCTTGTCGTAAATCCAATCATTTTGCTCTAAGAAATCGTATTTTTCAACCGCTTCTCCTTCTAAGAAATGCGTATCTCCCGGATCTTCAATTTGTACTCTACGCATCATTTGGCGAACAATCACCTCAATGTGCTTATCATTAATATCAATACCCTGAGAACGATATACTTCTTGAACACCATTAACCAAGTAGTATTGAACAGCGAATGGCCCTTTAATATTCAAAATATCTCTTGGAGAAATCGCACCATCAGAAAGCTGTGTTCCTGCTCTTACGAAATCACCTTCTTGTACCAAGATGTGCTTCGATAATCCAATCAAGTATTTACTAACTTGACCATCTTTTGAAGTCACCATTACCTCACGGTTACCACGCTTGATCTTACCAAAAGAAACCTCCCCGTCAATCTCAGCAGTTGTTGCAGGATTTGAAGGATTACGTGCCTCGAATAACTCCGTTACTCGTGGCAAACCACCCGTAATATCCTGAATCTTACCTAATTTTCGTGGAATCTTCACAATGGTTTGACCAGCACGAACTTCCATGCCATCTTCGATATTGATATATGCACCTACTGGTAAGTTATAGTTACGTTTCTCTTCGCCATCAGGAGATAAAATCTTGATCGCTGGATTCTTACGCTTGTTCTTACTTTCAATAATCACCTTGTCCTCGTTACCTGTTTGGTCATCACGCTCTACACGGAAAGTCAAACCTTCTTCAATCATATCAAACTTGGCAATACCTGAAAATTCAGATACGATGACGGCATTAAATGGATCCCAACTACAAATAACATCTCCTTTTTTCACCAATGCGCCTTGCTTCACAGAAAGTGAAGAACCGTAATTGATATAGGTCGAAGAATACACTTTACCCGTGTTTGGATCAACAATACGAATCTCACCAGAACGTGCTAAAACGATTTCTGTTGACTGACCTTCATCATTCACATAAGTCGTAGTACGAATACCATCAAACTCAACTTTACCATCAAATTTAGCGATGAATTCTGATTCCGTTTTCGTAACAGATGCAATACCCCCAACGTGGAAGGTACGAAGTGTCAACTGTGTACCTGGCTCACCAATCGACTGTGCAGCGATAATACCTACGGCATCACCTCGTTCTGCAATACGACCCGTCGCTAAGTTTTTACCGTAACACTTACGACAAACACCTCTTTTCGTCTCACAGGTCAATACGGAACGAATGGTTACTTCTTCAATTCCTTCATCTTCGATATATTGAGCCGTTTCAGGGTTGATATATCCACCTGCTTCTACAATAACTTCATCTGAAACGGGGTGTACAATATCGTGTAGTGTAAATCGACCTTCTATTCTTGAAGAAATAGATTCAATAATTTTATCATTTTCAACTAAAGCTGTCGTTGCAATACCTCTTAGTGTATGACAATCTTCATCTTGAATCACGACATCCTGAGAAACATCCACCAAACGACGCGTCAAATAACCTGCATCGGCTGTTTTCAAAGCGGTATCTGCCAGACCTTTACGCGCACCGTGTGTCGAGATAAAATATTCTAGTACTGAAAGTCCATCGACAAAGTTTGCCAAAATGGGGTTTTCAATAACGGCTCCACCTGTATCACCTGATTTTCTTGGTTTTGCCATCAAACCACGTAGTCCACACAACTGTTTAATTTGCTGTTTTGATCCACGCGCACCTGAGTGCAACATCATATATACCGAGTTGAAACCACCTTTGTGTTCAGCGATTTCATCCATCAGTTTCATGGTAATCTCATTATCAGCAAATGTCCACTTATCAATGATTTTGTTATAACGTTCGTTATTGGTAATTAAACCCATTTCATAGTTATCCCAAACTTCATCAACTTCTGCCTGCGCTTTTTCTAGTGTAGCTATTTTATTGGATGGTGTAATCAAATCACCTAAGTTAAAGGATAAACCTCCTTTGAATGACCACAAGAAACCTAGTTCCTTAATCTTATCCAAGAACGTAGCAGTTGTTGGGAAATCAGTATTATTGATGATACTCTTGATTACTTTTTTCAAGTTTTTCTTAGTCATCAAGTCATTCATGTATGGAACTTCCATTGGAGCTGCCTGATTGAAGATCACACGCCCAACTGTTGTTGATACACGACTCACTACTTCTTCACCAGCTTCATTCAACTTCGTAATACGAACTTTTACCGCTGAATGTAGATTCAAACTTCCCTCGTTGTAGGCAATCAATACCTCTTCTGGAGAGTAGAACATTTTAGCTTTTTCTGGATCATCTTCTACTCGAACTTTTGTTAAGTAGTATAATCCTAAGACCATATCCTGTGAAGGCAATGTAATTGGAGAACCATCTTGTGGGTTCAACATGTTATGACAAGCTAGCATCAAGACCTGCGCCTCTAGGATTGCTGCTTGGCTCAACGGCACGTGTACCGCCATTTGATCTCCATCAAAATCGGCATTAAATGCACCACAAACTAATGGGTGTAATTGAATTGCCTTTCCTTCGATTAATGTCGGTTGGAACGCCTGAATAGATAAACGGTGCAACGTTGGGGCACGGTTTAACATGATCGGATGTCCTTTCAATATATTTTCGAGGATTTCCCAAATAACGGGATCTTTACGATCTACTAATTTCTTAGCAGATTTGACCGTTTTTACGATTCCTCTTTCGATTAATTTACGAATAACGAATGGCTTGAATAACTCTGATGCCATTCCTTTTGGTAAACCACATTCGTGGAGTTTCAAATTTGGTCCTACTACAATAACCGAACGACCAGAATAATCCACACGTTTTCCTAAAAGGTTTTGACGGAAACGTCCTTGCTTACCTTTTAGAATATCACTTAATGATTTCAATGCACGTCCACCTTCTGCTTTTACAGCATTGGACTTACGTGAATTATCAAATAATGAATCTACCGCTTCTTGTAGCATTCGCTTCTCATTACGAAGAATAACTTCTGGAGCTTTAATTTCCAAAAGACGCTTCAAACGATTGTTCCGAATAATCACACGACGGTATAAATCATTCAAATCAGAACTTGCGAAACGACCACCATCCAATGGCACTAATGGACGTAATTCTGGTGGAACAACGGGTAAGAACTGGATCACTGCCCATTCTGGACGGTTTTCCATTCTGGTGTGTCCATCACGGAATGCTTCTACAACTCTCAAACGCTTTAAAGCCTCTGATTTACGTTGTTGAGAAGTTTCGTTTGCCGCTTGGTGACGTAATTGATAAGATAAATCATCCAAATCCAATCGCATCATTAAGTCACGGACAGCTTCCGCACCCATTTTTGCAATAAATTTGTTTGGATCTTCATCTTCCAATTGCTGATTATCAGGTGGCAATTGTTCTAATATGTCTAAGTATTCTTCCTCTGTCAATAAGTCCAGCACATTCATGCCGCTTTCCTCTTTGACACCTGGTTGAATGACTACATATCGTTCATAATAAACGATGGTTTCTAATTTCTTAGAAGATAGTCCTAATAAGTAACCAATTTTATTAGGTAATGACTTAAAGAACCAAATATGTACAACAGGCACAACTAATTTGATGTGTCCCATTCTTTCTCTACGAACTTTTTTCTCTGTTACTTCTACTCCACAACGATCACAAACGATACCCTTATATCGGATACGCTTATATTTTCCACAGTAACATTCATAGTCCTTTACAGGGCCAAAAATACGTTCACAAAACAAACCATCTCTTTCTGGTTTGTACGAACGATAATTAATGGTTTCAGGTTTTAACACCTCGCCATACGATCTTTCCAGAATATCATCTGGAGAAGACAAACTAATCGTAATACTATTGATTGTTGTCCGTTGCTTGGGAGCTTTCTTTTTAAATGGCATAGTTGCAAAGATTTATCTCGGTTAGTTGAGGATTTTGATTCACTCAACCTAAAATAAGATTCAAAACACAACCACTACTCAATTAATAAAGGTTAATCGAGTAGTGGTTTAATCGACTTGCATTAGTCGAATTTCACATCCAATGCTAATCCACGAAGCTCGTGAATCAATACATTAAATGATTCTGGTATATTTGGCTCTGGCAGATTGTCTCCTTTAACAATTGCCTCGTATGCTTTCGCTCGACCTTGAATATCATCCGACTTGATCGTCAGTAACTCTTGTAGAATACTAGACGCACCGAATGCCTCTAATGCCCATACTTCCATCTCTCCAAAACGCTGACCACCAAACTGAGCTTTACCACCCAATGGTTGTTGCGTAATCAACGAGTATGGTCCGATAGAACGAGCGTGCATTTTATCATCAACCATGTGTGATAATTTCAACATGTAGATCACACCCACCGTTGCTTGCTGGTGGAAACGATCACCCGTTTCACCATCCGACAAGTAAGTTTGACCTAAAGATGGTAAGTTGGCTTGTTGACAATAATCGTCGATTTCGTCCAAACGTGCTCCATCGAAGATAGGTGTTGCGAACTTCATTCCTAACTTCTCACCTGCCCAACCTAATACAGTCTCGAAAATCTGTCCGAGGTTCATACGAGATGGTACACCCAATGGGTTAAGCACAATATCAACTGGCGTTCCGTCTTCCAAGAATGGCATATCTTCTTGGCGCACGATACGAGATACAATTCCCTTGTTACCGTGACGACCTGCTAATTTATCTCCTACTTTCAACTTACGTTTCTTAGCAAGATATACTTTAGCTAATTTTAATACCCCTGCTGGAAGCTCATCTCCAATGCTAATATTGAATTTTTCACGCTTATAACGTCCTACTTCTTCGTTTACTTTGATGCTGTAATTATGTAATAATCGAGCAATCAATCCATTGGTAGAATCGTCTTTTGTCCAATTGCTGTAATCAACCGAAGAATAGTCAATTTCTTTCAAAATTGATTGAGAGAACTTCGTACCCTGTGGTACAAACTCTTCACTATACACACTCATGACACCTTCTGAGTTCTTACCTTTTACTAAAGTTAATAACTTATCAATTAAGATCGTTTTCAACTCATTCAATGCAATGGCGTGTTGGTCATCCAACTTCGTTAACAAGTCTTTTTCTTGTGCTTTTTGAACTTTGTCCTTTTTAGCACGAGCAAATAATTGTTTGTTAATAATGACACCTTTCGTAGATGGAGGTGCTTTTAAAGACGCATCTTTTACATCTCCTGCTTTATCTCCAAAAATGGCACGCAATAACTTTTCTTCTGGTGTTGGGTCGGACTCTCCTTTTGGAGTAATCTTACCAATTAAAATATCACCTTCTTTGATCCATGCACCGATACGGATAATTCCGTTTTCATCCAAATCTTTGGTTGCATCTTCACTTACATTCGGAATATCATTGGTTAATTCCTCTTCACCTAATTTGGTGTCACGAACATCTAATTCAAAGTGTTCGATGTGTAAAGAAGTAAAAATATCTTCACGTACAACACGCTCGGATAATACAATCGCATCCTCGAAGTTATACCCTTTCCAAGGCATGAAAGCTACTTTTAGGTTTTGACCTAGTGCCAATTCTCCTTTTTCAGTTGCATAACCATCACAAAGAATAATTCCTTTACTTACACGATCTCCTTTACGAACAATCGGTTTCAAGTTGATACAAGTCCCTTGATTTGTTCTACGGAATTTCGTTAATTTATATGATTTACGATTGTCCTCAAAAGATACTAATTGATCTTCTTCTGTTCGGTCATATCGAATGACCACTTCCGTAGCATCTACATATTCTACCACACCATCACCTTCAGCGTTTATCAACATACGAGAATCCACCGCTACTTTACCTTCCAAACCAGTTCCCACTACAGGTGAACTTGGTTTCAATAAAGGAACAGCTTGACGTTGCATGTTCGATCCCATCAAGGCACGATTGGCATCATCATTCTCTAAGAACGGAATCATAGAAGCAGAAACCCCAACAATTTGGTTAGGAGCAACATCCATGTATTCGATCTCGGTTGGTCCTAATACTGGGAAATCACCATGTTCTCTACACTTAATTTTATCCGCTAAGAAAGCACCCGTTTCGTTATTGATCGGAGCATTTGCCTGAGCAATAATTTTGAAATCTTCACCTTCGGCAGATAAATATTGAGCATCGTGTTCCACATCTACTTTGCCATCAACAACGGCACGGTAAGGTGTTTCCAAGAATCCCATTTTATTCACCTTGGCATGTACACATAATGTTGAAATCAATCCAATATTTGGTCCTTCAGGCGTCTCAATGGTACATAAACGACCGTAGTGAGAGTAGTGTACATCACGCACCTCAAAACCTGCACGCTCTCTGGATAAACCTCCAGGTCCTAAGGCAGAAATACGACGTTTGTGTGTAATTTCTGATAAAGGATTGGTTTGATCTAAGAACTGTGACAATTGACTCGTTCCGAAGAAAGAGTTAATAACAGATGACAATGTACGAGCATTAATCAAGTCAATTGGTGTAAAGACTTCATTATCACGCACATTCATACGCTCTCGAATTGTTCTAGCCATACGAGCCAAACCAACACCAAATTGAGCATATAGTTGTTCACCTACTGTTCGTACACGACGATTACTCAAGTGATCAATATCATCAATATCTGCCTTTTGGTTCATTAAACTCACCAAATATTTAACGATAGCAATGATATCTTCTTTAGTCAATACCAAAATAGAGCGATCTGTTTCTAGCTCTAATTTACGATTGATTTTATATCGACCAACGTCACCTAAATTATAACGTTTATCAGAGAAGAACAATTTATCAATGATACCACGAGCTGTCTCATCATCTGGTGGATCAGTTCCTCTAAGTTGACGATATATGTATTGTACTGCTTCTAGTTCAGAACTCGTTGGATCTTTTTGAAGCGTATTATATATAATAGAATAATCCTCGTCGATGCCTTCTTTTTGAAGGATGACCATATCTGCATCTGCGTTCAGGATTAACTGTATGTTGTCTTCATCTAAAATGATGTCCCGTTCAAGGATAATTTCATTTCGTTCAATGGTTACTACCTCACCAGTATCCTCATCTACAAAATCCTCTACCCAACTACGAAGAACACGAGCTGCTAACTTTCGACCAACTGATGCTTCTAATTGTTCTTTTGTTGCAGGAACTTCATCGGCAAGATCGAAAATATTCAAAATGGCTTTATCTGTATCAAAACCAATTGCTCTCAATAAAGTCGTAACAGGAAATTTCTTTTTACGGTCGATATAAGCATACATTACTGTATTTATATCGGTCGCAAATTCCATCCAAGCTCCTTTAAATGGAATGACTCTTGCAGAGTGAAGTTTAGTACCATTAGGGTGAAAACTTTGCCCAAAGAACACACCAGGAGAACGGTGTAATTGAGAGACAATTACTCGTTCTGCCCCGTTGATTACAAATGTACCTTTCGGAGTCATGTATGGAATATTTCCAAGAAAAACATCCTGTACAATTGTTTCAAAATCAACGTGTTCTTCATCGTTACAAGAAAGACGCAGTTTTGCTTTTAGTGGTACACTATACGTTAGACCACGCTGCATACACTCAGGAATAGAGTATCTTGGTGGATCGACGAAATAGTCCAAGAATTCCAGTACGAAGATGTTTCTTGCATCTGTAATTGGAAAGTTTTCTTGAAACACTTTATAAAGTCCCTCGTTCATACGGTTCTCAGGAGTTGTTTCTAATTGAAAAAACTCATGAAAAGATTTCAACTGGATTTCCAGCAAATCAGGGTACTGTGAAGAGAGTTTAATTTTACCAAAGCTAATCCTTTTGGAGGCTTCGGTTCTTTGAATGATGCCGTTAGTTGCCATGTGAATAACTATAATTTTATAGTTTATTTAGTATTCCTGCTGGGATACAGGTTTACCAAAAAATAGAAGTTCATACCCAAATCAGAATTCTTTATCACACCAATATTAACTTTGATAGCTTTAGATTGTATCCTGCCATACATTGTCAAAATGGGGCTAAAATCATGTAGTCGTTTAATAATTCTAAAAAATTTAATAAACGATAAAAATCAATTTATAACTGAGTAAGACGACAATAGGCCTAACCAGTGAACTCACTGGTTAAGCCTCTTGTTATCTATTGTATTTTAATGCGTAGTTACTGTCATTAAAGTAATCGAAGGTTGAAGATTTGTAATCTATATTTTACCTAAAAAGTCTAATATTGATTACCAAACAATATAAACAAAATAGAACTAAAAAAAGTTTGTACTCAAAAAAGAGACATACATAGGTTTAGAACTATATATTATAATAGATTCTCTACCTATGAATTACTTCAATTCAACTTCTGCACCTACTGCTTCTAAGGCAGCTTTAATTGATTCAGCTTCATCTTTAGCAACACCTGCTTTGATTACTGCAGGAGCGCTATCTACTAAATCTTTAGCCTCTTTAAGACCTACACCAAGAAGTCCTTTCACTTCTTTAACAACTTTCAATTTACTTGCACCAGCTGAGTTTAATGATACATCAAATTCAGTTTTCTCAGCAGCAGCTTCTCCGCCACCGCCACCACCTGGGCCAGCCATTGCTACTGCTGCTGCAGCAGGTTCAATACCATACTCATCTTTTAAGATGGTTGCTAATTCATTTACGTCTTTTACCGTAAGGTTTACTAACTCTTCAGCTAGTGTTTTTAAATCTGCCATTTTAACAGGTTTTAATTTTTTTCAGAAATAATAAATATATCTGGCGTTTAACTTGGAAGCCATAATAATAAGATGATTGATCTCTTCAATCATCGGCTGAATCTAAATGATTCATGCGAATTTTATTCTCCTCTTTCTTCAAGAGCTTTCACTAAGCCTGCAATGGTAGAACCACCCGATTTAAGTGCGCTAATAAGATTTTTCGCTGGAGATTGTAATAAGGTAATAACTTCGCCAAGCAAATCTTCTTTTGATTTCAAAGAAGCTAGTGCATCTAGCTGATCATCGCCTATATATACATCGGTGTCAATATAAGCTGCTTTAAGTCTAGGCAGTTCATCATCCTTTCCTCTAAATTCTTTGATTGCTTTTGCTGGTGCATTAGCAACGTCAGAAAATAAAATTGAGGTTGGCCCTTTTAAAGAGTCAAAAATTTGTGCGTAGCCTTTTTCTTCTGGCTCATTTTCTAAGGCTTTCTTTACTAAGGTGTTTTTCACCACTTTCATGATAACACCTTTCTCGTAAAATACTCCTCTTAGTTTATTAACCTGCTCTACTGTAAGAGTAGAAGAATCTGTCAAGTAAAAGAACGAACTATTACTAAACATATCTTTTAACTCTTCAATCGCAGTTGCTTTATCTGCTTTAGTCATGATTGTTAGTTTTTTAAGTCGTTTACTTAATAGATTTAGGGTCAATCTTGATACCAGGGCTCATTGTACTAGCCATCGTAACAGATTTCATATAAGTACCTTTTGCCGAAGAAGGTTTCATTTTAATTATGGTAGAAAGTACTTCCATCGCATTGTCTTTTATCTGATCTGGAGAAAAAGATACACGACCTACAGAAGTATGGATGATTCCATATTTGTCTACTCTAAAAGAAATTTTACCTTTTTTCACTTCTTTAACTGCTGAAGCAACATCTGGCGTAACCGTGCCTGTCTTAGGATTTGGCATTAGTCCACGTGGACCTAAAGTACGACCGATACGACCAACCTTCGCCATGACTTGAGGCATTGCAATGATTACATCGACATCTGTCCATCCACCTTGAATTTTTGTAATATACTCATCCAAACCTGCATAGTCAGCACCTGCTGCTTTTGCTTCTTCCTCTTTGTCTGGAGTACAGAAAACCAACACTCGTTTGGTTTTACCTGTTCCATGTGGTAGAGAAACCGTACCACGAATTGCTTGATCTGCTTTTCTAGGATCAACCCCTAATCGAATATGTAAGTCAACAGAAGCATTAAACTTTGTTGTATTTACTTCCTTGACCAAACTACATGCGTTGTCAATTGCATATAATTTACCTTCTTCGATTTTAGAATTGACAGCAGCTCGTTTTTTTGAAACTTTTGCCATTTTTTTAATTTTTGAATTTGGAAACACTCAACAATAGTGTTTAACAAATTCCGTTAGGTAGAATAACGTCTCAAACGGTAAGAGACTCCCTACTAAAAATTTTCAAATTAGTTTACATCATCTGAAGTTGTACCATCTGCCCAAGGTGCATCACCTTGTACTGTTAGTCCCATACTTCTAGCTGTACCAGCAATCATCTTCATACCTGACTCTACTTTAAAAGCATTTAAGTCAGCCATTTTGTCTTCAGCGATTGCTCTAATTTGATCCCAGGTTACTGAACCAACTTTATCACGGTTAGGAACAGAAGAACCTTTCTTTAACTTTGCAGCTTCCATTAATTGAACCGCCGCAGGTGATGTTTTAATAACAAATTCAAATGATTTGTCTTTAAAAACAGTAATTACAACAGGCAAAATTTTACCACGGGCGTCTTCTGTTCTAGCATTAAAACGCTTACAGAATTCCATGATATTTACACCTTTTGCACCTAAGGCAGGACCAATAGGTGGTGCAGGATTAGCTGCTCCTCCTTTTACTTGAAGCTTGATAAAAGTATCGACTTCCTTTGCCATTTTACTTGCGATTTTTACTCACTGTATTCTTATAGAGAAGCATCCAAATTTGGATCTAATAGAAAAATGTGAATGTTATATATATGTTATGCGGTCAGGGAAATAGTTCGTAACAACCATTTATAACCTTATAAATACCTTGTTTATGAAAATAAGTTATGATTCTTTTTCTACTTGCATGAAGTTTAGTTCGACTTCTACCCCTCGACCAAAAATCTTTACAATTACTTTCATTTTCTTTTTCTCTTCGTTTACTTCCTGTATTGTTCCTACAAACTCATTAAATGGTCCATCAATAATTTTGACCGTTTCCCCGACTATGTATGGTTCAATTAGTGCCTCTCCAACTCCTTGAGAATCATCGACTTTTCCTAACATCCGATTAGCCTCGGATTGTTGCATTGGAATAGGATTATTCTTGCCTAAAAAGTGAATAACATTTGGAACATTCGCAATAGACGTAATCATTTCTCCTGAAAACCGTGAAGGAACTGCTTCAATCAGGATATATCCTGGTAGAATATTTCTTTCAGAAATCACTTTCTTACCATTACGAATTTTATAAACTTTTTCCGTTGGTACTAGTACTTGCGTGACAAAGTCCTGCCAATTAGAACGATTGATTTCAAACTCAATGCGTTCTTTGATTTTTCGTTCTTTACCACTAATTACTCGTAAAGAGTACCATTTTTTTTCTTCAGACATGAAGCGGAAACTTTAAAGAGGTGTATATATTGTTGGATTGTTAATCCTTACAGACAATATTTAAGTATGTATTTTTTTATTTTAAGCACCTAGGCCATAAATAAACCCTACTACTTGTTGAGAGATCAAATCCATGACAAAAACAAATAATGCAAAAATGATAGATCCAACGATTACCAAACGAGTACTTGACAATAAACTTGACCATGACGGCCATGTTACGTTATTGATTAGCTCGTTATAACTTTCCTTAATGTACAATCTAATTTTATCCATTGTAAACTACTAAAGGGTTTATATAATACGTTCAAAAAATACCTCTCAATTTACTTAATCGGTCACATGAACGATAGAAGATCAATTAAATGATCTTTAGCACGGGCGGTAAGATTCGAACTCACGACCTTTGGTTTTGGAGACCACTGCTCTACCAACTGAGCTACGCCCGTAAAATGTAATAAAAAAAGTTACAGAACTCCTTTTACACGAAAAATTAAGCACCCTAAAAAAGGGTGCTTAATTTTATATCTTCATCAAATTAAGAAATAATATCTTAATTATCAGATTATGCAATGATTTCAGTTACCTGACCTGCACCAACTGTACGACCTCCTTCACGAATCGCAAAACGCAATCCTTTGTCCATCGCAATAGCGTTGATTAATTTAACTTCTAATGTAACGTTATCACCTGGCATAACCATTTCTACACCATCTGGTAACTTACAGTCACCTGTAACGTCTGTTGTACGGAAGTAAAACTGAGGACGGTATCCGTTGAAGAATGGTGTGTGACGACCTCCTTCATCTTTACCTAATACATATACCTCACATTTAAAGTGAGTATGTGGTGTTACTGAACCTGGCTTACAGATTACCATTCCACGCTTAATATCTTCTTTGTTGATACCACGTAATAATAATCCAGCGTTATCTCCTGCTTCACCACGAGTTAATATCTTACGGAACATCTCAACACCTGTCACTGTAGATGTTAAAGGCTTGTCTCCTTCTTTCTGCATACCAATGATCTCAACTGGATCACCAGAATTGATTACTCCACGCTCTACACGACCTGTAGCAACAGTTCCACGACCTGTAATAGAGAATACATCCTCAATAGGCATTAAGAAATCTTTATCTACTAAACGAACTGGTTCTGGAATGTCAGCATCAACTGCTGCCATCAAATCCAAGATCGATTGTTTTCCTTTTTCGTCTCCTTCTAAAGCTTTTAATGCAGAACCTGCAATGATAGAAGCATTGTCACCGTCAAACTCATATTGGTCTAACAATTCACGTAATTCCATCTCTACTAATTCTAACATTTCTTCATCGTCAACTAAGTCAACTTTGTTCATGAAGACAACAATGTTAGGTACACCTACCTGGCGAGCTAATAAGATGTGCTCACGAGTCTGAGGCATTGGACCATCAGTAGCAGCACATACTAAAATTGCACCATCCATCTGTGCAGCACCCGTTACCATGTTTTTTACATAATCGGCGTGACCTGGACAGTCAACGTGTGCGTAATGACGATTTTCTGTTTCGTACTCAACGTGTGCAGTATTAATTGTAATACCTCTTTCACGCTCTTCTGGAGCACCATCAATTGCGTCGTAATCAGATTTTTCAGCAAGACCCATTCCAGCCAATACATACGTGATGGCAGCTGTAAGTGTGGTTTTACCGTGATCAACGTGACCAATAGTACCTACATTGAGGTGAGGCTTATTCCGTTCGAAAGTTTCCTTAGCCATCGGTAATAATTTTTTAGATATGAAGTTATTAAAAAAAATGTTATCAAAAATAAAAGATAAATTCTGGTAGGAACATTAGAGCCAATGAAGGGATTTGAACCCCCGACCCCTTCCTTACCATGGAAGTGCTCTACCCCTGAGCTACATTGGCATTCACTGTTCCATGGAATAGAACTTATACTTTGAGCGGGAGACGAGACTCGAACCCGCGACCCTCAGCTTGGAAGGCTGATGCTCTACCAACTGAGCTACTCCCGCTTGTTTATACACCTATAATGTATATGTGGGGGTGATAGGAATCGAACCTATTCAGACATAGTCAACGGATTTACAGTCCGTCCCGGCTCTCCAACTCCGGCGCACCCCCTACAACTATATCAAAATAATTTGATAAAAGTAGAGCCGATGGAGGGATTCGAACCCCCGACCCGCTGATTACAAATCAGCTGCTCTGGCCAACTGAGCTACATCGGCATTTTAATTGTTTTAATTACCCAAATAATATGCAACAAAACAATTATCTATTTTTATCAAATAAAAAGTCAAAATATCAAACGAAATCATTTTTTCGTAAGCGGTTGCAAAGATACAATTCTTATTTTAGAATGCAAATATTTCTTTACAATTTTTCATTATTTTGTCAATAAATTAAAATAATGATTTTTCAACATTTGTAAACTCTTAAATTAGACGTAATTGTTATATCTAATTGAGGGCGCAAATTTAAGAGAAAAAAATGAATTCTACTACATTTAGTAGAACTTTTTTTAATACGGTTGACAATTTCGTTTTGTTACTCAAAAAAGAACATCTTTTTTCAAAAAAAATAGCTAAAAAAGAAGAAATCGTCAATAAACAACTGCTTAACAACGATTTCCATACAATCTCTGCTTTAATAAGATTATCAACTTTTGGATTTAAAAGTCAACTGTCTTTTGATCTTGGTCAGTTCCATCTGGGTTTGTAGCTTTTACAATAATCACATTTGCACCTTCTTTGAGGTCAATCACTGCTTTGAATAAACCTGATCGAACGTTAAATTCAAAATTGGTTATTTTTTTACCATTGACTGTAAAGGTAATCGCACTTTTACTGCGTACATTTTTTATTTTTGCAATAATAGAACTACGTGCTACACCTGGGTTCAACGGATTGATAGTAGGTTCACTCGCCGATTCGATCTTCACCGTTGGTGGATTTGCTGCTACCATGGTTCGTTCCTGAATAATACTAGAATTTGCAGTGCCTGTTCCTGCTGAATTTTTAGCAGTCAACACAATTGTATTTTTACCCAATTTCAAATTAGCTGTGGTAGCCACTACACCTGATCGAGCATTAAAATCAAATCTTCGGACAACTGTTCCATTTATTTTTAATGTGATGTCCTCTTTCTTTGTAACATTCTTTACGATCCCTTCGACTCTGTAAGTCGATTCTTCCGTCTTACTCCCTGACCTCGCAGGTTTGGTTATTTTCACCGTTGGTTTAGCAACTGATACTTTAGGTTTGTAGTTAATTACTAAATTGGCAACATCAGATCCACCAGCATTATTGACTTTCAATTGCAATGTATTCTTTCCTTCTTTGAGGATTATAGTGGTTGAAAAGCTAGATTTGTTTAAAGAAAAATTAGTGTTTTTTCTACCATTTACAGTAAAGGTTAAGTCTTTTTTTATTGCATTTTTAACTGTAGCTAAAACAGTCATTTTAGCTATTTCTACAGTAGCATTGTTTCTAGGTTTCGTAAAGACGACACTTGGCGCAGGTTTGGGTGCATTATACCTTACAGTAACACTTTCTTCTGCTTGACCATCTGAATTTTTAGCTTTTACAGTTATTTTATTACTGCCTGACTTTAGATTTATTGTTGCATTCAAACTTCCATTATTATATGTAAAATTGGAGAGGTTTGATCCATTAACAATGACAGTGATCCCAGACTTACTAGAAACATTCAAGATACCTGCTTTTAATTCAGTTGTACTCGTGGTAATTGTCGTATTATTGCTCGGTTTAGAAATGGCTACTTTTGGAGGCTTTGGTGTTGAGGACGAACCGATTTCTCGAATGTATCGAATGGCTGCATCGTCTGTTCCTCTTCCTAATTTGTTGGTTGCTTGAATAATAATATCATTATTTCCCGATTTTAGATCAACATTTGCGGAAAATTTATCTGTACTCGTATTGTAGGTAAAATTCTTCACTCGTTGTCCATTTAATCGAAATGAAATATCATTTTTGGTATCAATATTTTTGATTGTTGCCTTGATAGTCGCTTTTGATTTATTCGTTGTTGTGCTTTGCTGCGATGGCGTCGTAATAACTACCGAAGGTTTTGAGCTATTTCCACCAGAAATAACATCGCCTGCGCTACAGGTCACTCGTCGTGAATCACTATCTTGACCGCTTTGGTTTTGTCCTTCAATGACAATTGTATTTTGTCCTCTGTTTATATTCAAGGTACTTTGAAAACGAGCCGTATTTGGATTAAAATCAAAATTATTTACCCGTTGTCCATCTATAGTAAATCGAATATTATTTCGATTGGTCACATTGGAAACCGTTGCAGTAATAGTTGTTCGACAGTTACTAGACGTAGGCGTAGAGACATTAGTAATACGTACATTAGGACGTGCTATGTTCGATGTTGGCGGTGGCGGAGGTGGTGGCGTATAACGCTCATATACGATAGTCGTTTGATCGCTTGCCCTTTCGATACCTTCTGCTTCAATTACAATTTTATTGTTGCCTTCTCGAAGATCAATAGTTGACTCAAATCGACCTCGACGCTCATTAAAGTTAAAATCGTCACTCACTCGTCCGTTGATATAATATGAAATATCATATCGGCTAGAAATATTTTTAATCGTTGCTTCAATATTAACTCGTCGGTCTCTTGATACAAACGGATCTTGATTTGGACGGGTGATTCTCACTGATGGACGTGCTGTGTTCACATTACCACCTTGATAAAATACAGATGTACTTTGTTCTTCTGTACCAAAAGTATTTCTTGCTTTTATAGTAATGGTATTTTGTCCATTATTCAAATTAACATTGGCATTAACGGTCTGATTTCTATTATCAAAATTGAAATTTCTCAAACGGTTTCCATTTAAAATCACTTGAATATCTCCTGAACGATTGACATTTTCGACAATCGCTCGAATTGTAAAATTCGGTGTATTACTGGTGTAATTTTGCTGTGGAGGATTTGTAAAACTAATATATGGTCGATTACCGTTGGGTGTGTTATTTGGTGGATTTGACGGCACATAAGTATCTTGAAAAATAATGGTTTGCTCCGCCACTGCCTCGCCCCCTCGTGTCGAAGCGGTTATTCTGACTTGGTTCTGACCTGCTCTCAATGGAAAACTAACAGAAAAATTCTCTCCGTACATATCAAAATTAGCTGAACGACCATTGACAAAACAGCGCACTTCATTAGCATTAGCATTTTTGATTTCTGCTCGTACAAAACCATCGGACGTTGGCGAATTATATGGATCAACTTGTGGATCAATGATGTTGATATATGGTTCAGACAATATTCTACGACGTGGTTCAATGATCCATTTAGCACCAATAGAGGTGTAGTGATACAAGTCATTTTCTGCCGTTAATTGGTTGTTGTTATCCCAAATTTGTCCATCCAAATTATCTCGTCTCGCCCAAGTCGCTCTATGCCCCAAACCTAACGCAAATTTAGGCGTAAACCAATAGTACAATTCTACGCCTAGAGAGGGCATGAAATTGAGTTTTCCAGCATTATTGAATCCATCTGCTCGTGTTTCGTAGGTATCGTCCAATATATTTTCTAACTGTCTTTTTATATTTGAAGCATTTGAGTTAAGCGTAATGTCAGTAAAACCATCCGCATAGGTTTCGTTATTACTATCTAACCAATTGTTTTTGGTACTGTAGTAATTCAAACCTATTCCACCATATAGAGATATATCAAAATGGGTACGTTCTCGAAAACGGTTGAAATGAAATACCCCTTCGAGTGCCAGTTCACCTATTTGAGTATTGTGATTATAAAAAACAAAACCAGGATCATCGGTATAATCAATTCCTCCTGTACCATTAACAGACTCATTGTTATCAATTCCAAAAGTTGGATTTCGATCTAAACCGAATGTGTTCGCATATAAAAAGCGTCCTCGGACATCGAAAGACAACAAGGCGTTTGGACGAGAATAGACATTCTTAGCCAAGGTCAACCCAAAGCCGTACCCATCTGAAGTTGCTCGGATATCGCTTTGTTGATATGCCCAGCCTCCATTTAGTCCGACCGTCCAGTACCCTTCTGATCGAACATGTCTATTTTGAGCTAGTGTACTATTAGCAATAAAAAGCAAAATGATGAACCAAATATTTTTCCCAATTAATTGTTTCATAAGCGTTCCTTTTAGTAGTATTATTTTAATACAGTGTGTCTTTAAAGACATATTCTTTTTTTAAAAGTACCATTTTTTTGAGTAATAAAAATTGATGTTTTTCACACCTGTTAAAATCCATTGATAAAAAAAAGATACTTCTTGAAATTAATCAAATCATCATAAACAACTTTTTTATCATTGATAATCAAACAATTAAGCATAAAACATGGATGTCTTATATAATGTATATATATGAAGCACAATTTTGAGCAAATGTTAAAATCACCATTTTACACAATTTAAGTTTAACGGAATATTAATGCAATGTATAATAAAATAAGAAATTAATTTACAAGCTCTATTTTAGTTTACACACATTAAACATATACCCATTTTTTTTAATACTTACTTATTTTGAGGTTATCATACACTTGAGTCAGTAGATGTAATTTTGACCGAAATTTAGTTATAACATCAAATAAAATGTATTCAAATGACAAAGAGAAATGTACTTTTCTTTGCCCTGATACTTCTATGTATTGGCGCAAACGCACAGACAATTTTTAATGAAGAAATTTCAATGCCTGAAGGTTTTGTACCCGAAGAAATTGTATTACCACCGTCACCACTAACGACACAAGTTTTATTTGTTGGTGGAACGGACATGGTTCAAACTACAGCAACTTATGGAAATGCAGCTGGTGAAACACCTGCCAAAGAATGGCATGATTTCATCGGATTTACACCAGATGAAACAAACGAGAGTTTAGGATGGATTTCTATTAATCACGAACGTATTACTGCTGACGATATGATCGGTGATGGTGGAGGAATGACTGTTTTTAAAGTAGCAAGAGCAAATGATGGTACTTTAGAAATATTAGATCAAACATTAGAAGATGGTCGTTCTGGTCAGTTTTTTAATGTAGATTTTGTTAACACTGTCGGAGAAACAGGCATGAACTGTGGTGGAATTTCTTCGGGGGTTGATGGTCGTATCTGGACAGCAGAAGAATGGTTCAGAACCAGTAATGCTAGTATTAATGGCTCTGCTACGGAAGAGTATCCAAATGGAAGTGGAGTGAGAGATACTGCTGATTTTGTAGTGAGTTCTGACATAGCTGGCTGGAATGGAAGAACGTTGGAAAAGTATGAAAACTTCAATTACATGGTGGAGATCGACCCAAGAGAAGCAAAAGCGATTCGCAAGCAATACAACTGGGGAAGACAGCCCTTTGAAGGAGGTGCTATTGCTCCAGATAATCGTATTGTGTATTTAGGTCCAGATTCAACTCCAGGTTTCTTTGGTATGTTTGTAGCAAACACACCAGGTGATTTCACTAAAGGTACTTTGTTTGCGTACAAACATGACAAGCCAGGATGGAAATGGGTTCCAATTTGGGAGGACGGTTCTATGTTAGCTCATAGTGATTTTGCAGTTGCTAAAGGAGCTACCATGTTTAATCGTATTGAATGGGTTGCTTTAGATCCAGCTGACAACTTTGTTTATTTTACAGCAACTGGTCGTGACAATCCTGGTTCAAGATGGGCTGACGAAGATGAAGATGGTGCTGTGCATAACCCTAATAGTATGGCTCGCGCTCAGGCTCAAGGTGTTTCTTCACCAAATGATGCAGATTATACGGATTATTATGGTCGTATTTGGAAATATGATCCACGAACATCTGAGTGTACTGTACTCTTAGAAGGTGGACCTTTTTTTGCAGACAGTCCTGCCGAGGCAGATTACCCAGAAAAACACTTATCAAATCCTGATGGATTATCTATTATGCAAATTGATGGTCAATCTTTCTTGGTGATTCAAGAAGATTTGAATGGTACGACAAATGGTCGTGTTCCTGCTGGTGTGAGCAATCGTACTTGTGAGCTATACTTATTGAATTTAAGTATTGAAAATCCGACGATTGACGATTTAATTCGTTTGACGGCTGTACCTAGAGGTGCGGAGGTGACGGGTTCTATTCAAACACCAGACGGTAATACATTATTAGTAAACGTACAGCACCCTAGTTCTGATAACCCATTCCCTTACAATCACTCGTTGACTTTTGCTATTCATGGTTTTAATACTATTGATTTAGATGAGGAGACATTTAATAATCCTTTTGCTTTCAATATAGCAGAAGACACAGCAGTTGATGAAAGTAAAGAAGAATTTTCTGTTTATCCGAATCCAACTACTCGTACTATTTTCATGAATCAAGCAACAGATGTGGCTTTATTCGATGCGAATGGAAAACGTGTTTTAGTACAAAGAAATGTAACTCAAATAGATGTATCTAGACTTGCAAAAGGAACTTACTATATCCAAAATGCGGCTGGTACAGTTAAAAAATTAATCGTTCAGTAGAAACTTTTCATATTGCTTGTACCGATGATGGGTACAAGCAATTTTTTCTTTGAAACACCTCTTACAAAACACAAAACACTTCCTAATTTAATATAATTCAAGGTTGTTTTTTAACATCATTGACGACTCTACTGAACAAGGATTAAAAAAATTAGCGATCCATAAAATATGAACCATGAAAAATAAATTGATCGTATGTTGCTTTTTATTAGTTGCCTTTATATTATTAAACGGTTTTCAACCAAAAGATAAAGCGACACAAGCATTAGAACAAGTAAAACAACAATTTCAAAATGGAATGTCTACTGTTGTCACTTCTATCGAAGCACTAGAGCAAGTGGCTATAAATTTCCAAAACACTCCTTACGATATCGAGGTATTACAACAAGCCATTATCAATACTCGATTGGACTATAAGAAAATAGAATATTTCCATGCTTATTTTGACGAGGAAAGTATTCTTCAAAGTATCAATGGCGCACCGATACCAAAGTTGGAAAAATACATCCCAGAAGTAGTTACCATCCAACCATCGGGTTTACAGGTACTGGACGAGATCATTTTTTCGGATGACCCTTTTCAGCAAAAGGAGGAAATCATCGAACTTGTCAAAAAACTAAAAACCAATTATCAGGACGTTCAACGCTATCAATCTGCCATTAAAATTACACATCGGCATGTGTTTGAAAGTATTCGTCAAGGATTTATTCGAGTTTTTACGCTAGGACTGACTGGTTTTGATACACCTGGATCGGTCAATGCTATTGCTGAGGCTAAGGCATCTTTGCAAGGTGCTTATGAAGCCTACAAAGCTTATACTCCGCTGGTAACGGAAAAAAGTGTTGGACTCGCAATCGTTTTAGATGCTCATATTGAAAGCACTTTAAAATATCTCAACGACCATCAAGATTTTGAAACATTTGATCGTCTTCATTTTCTTAAAAAATTTCTTGATCCGCAATATCAACTTTTCTACGAATTACATAAAGAACTTTCTGTTGAGTTTACAGAAGAGGTTAATGATTTACCAACTGCAGTCAATTATCATAGTACGAGTATATTTGCTGCTGATTTTTTAAATGCGGGTTATTATGCCAATATGGATATGAGTGATCCGCTAATGGATGACCGAATTGAGTTGGGTCGATTACTGTTCTTTGATCCTATTCTATCATCCAATAATGAACGAGCTTGTGCTTCTTGTCACCAACCAGAAAAAGCTTTCACAGATGGACTTGTGAAAAGTACTGCCACGGATTTTAAAGGAACAGTCAAACGTAACTCTCCTACACTCGTCAATTCTGTTTATTCTGATAAATATTTTTGGGATTTGCGAGAAAATCGTCTCGACAAACAAATGCTACATGTAATTAAAAACAAACATGAATTTAATACGGATTACATACAGATTATAGACAAACTAAAACAAAGTTCAGTCTATGATTCTTTATTTATGGAAGCCTATCCCACTCTCAAAAACTATACCTTATCAACGCACACTATTTCTAACGCACTAGCAGCTTATGTAACGAGTCTTACTGATTTCAATAGTCCTTTTGATCAATATGTTCGAGGAGAAATAGCTACGATTGACCCATCTGTGATACGAGGGTTTAATTTATTTATGGGAAAAGCTGTTTGTGGAACTTGTCATTTTGCACCTGTATTCAACGGAACAGTTCCTCCTTTCTATAAAGAATCCGAATCTGAAGTGTTGGCTGTTCCTATGGCTAATGATACTATTAATGTTATGCCTGATACCGATTTGGGTCGCCATGCCAATCAACTGCCTACTGATAAAGCGGACATATATAAGCACTCTTTTAAAACTGTAACTGTAAGAAATGCGGCTTTAACTGCACCATATATGCACAATGGCGTGTATAATACACTAGAAGAGGTTGTTGATTTTTATAACCGTGGCGGTGGTGCAGGTATGGGCTGGAAACTAGCACATCAGACCTTACCTTTTGATAATTTGGAATTGACAACAGACGAACAAGCCGATATTGTAGCTTTTCTAGAGTCTTTAACTGGCGATATGTCTACGTTTACCGTTCCCGATCGACTTCCTATTTTTGAAAACAAACCTGAATGGAATGATCGAGTTATTGGTGGTCAGTACTAGCCGCATTTAAACTAAAACCAATAATAATAGACAAGGTAGTATGAAAGTGAATATAGTTTTGAACTAAATTCACTTTCATCGTTTTACTAAAATGACAAACAGGTATAATTGATCTATTTAAATGATAGAAATCAAAAGTTTGTACCTTGCTAAATTTACATATTAAAAAAAGCCTACTTCTTTGCAAAAAACTATTTTATGGGCTGCATTTATCAACTAAATAGCCTATATTTGTACTCTGAAAGATAATTGAAAATTGTTTTTCGATAAATCCCCTAAATAATTCTTCAAAAGTGCATTCTACTTGTGATGTAAGTTTGATAGAATGTCATCCCACAAACCTTCACAACTAACTGAATTGATTTTTAAATTAATTCAACTCTAATTTCCTATAACTGGTTTATAGCTAGTAATAAAGTAGTCCCAAATCATCAATAACAGTAGTATAGTTATCTCTAATTAGCTTTGGAGTAAATTTGAAACAACGAAATTTATTGAATTAAAACGTTTATATTAAACGTCCATGAACAAAAATATATCTTAGTGATGCAGAAACAGACACTTACTTGTATTATTGTGATTTTGACATTCTGTGCCAGTTTTGCACAAGCGAATCGCACTTTTGACGGTAGTAATAATAATCTGAATAACCCAGAATGGGGTGCTGTCAACACCAATCTAATTCGAGTAACAGATATTGCCTATTCGAATGGGTTTTCCTCACCCGCAGGTACTGATCGACCTAATCCACGTGAAATTAGCAATGCCGTGTTTGCTCAATCTGATTTGGTCGATGAACCAAGAAATTTAAGTTGCTATATCTGGTCGTTTGGTCAATTTTTAGATCACGACATTGATTTGACACATGATGAGCAGTCAGAATTTGAAATGATTGAAGTACCAGAAGGTGATCCGTGGTTCGACCCAATGAGTACAGGTTCGGTCATGATTCCAATGAAACGTTCTAAGTTTGATGATGATACGGGAACATCTATTATCAATCCTCGTCAACATCCCAATGAAATTTCTACTTACATAGACGGCTCTAACGTATATGGTTCAGATAAAACTTCTGCTGATTGGTTGAGAAGTTTTGAAGATGGTAAATTAAAAGTTTCGGCCGGGAATTTACTGCCTTTTAATACGACTACAGGTCTATTGGATGACCCTATTGATCCAAATACACCAGCAATAGATGATGCGGTTGGTACTTCACCTAAGCTATTCGTAGCAGGTGATTCAAGAGTTAATGAAAATGTATTGTTGATTTCTTTCCATACTTTATTTGTTCGTGAGCACAATCGTTTATGTGACGAAATAAAGATTGAAAATCCAACTTGGGATGATGAAGAGATTTATCAGTATGCTAGAAAAAAAGTAGGTGGTTATATTCAGTCTATTACATACAATGAATTCTTACCAAGTTTGGGTATTACACTACCTGAATATAGCGGTTATGACGATACGGTCAATCCAGCGATTATGAATATTTTTTCGGGTTCTGCCTTCCGTTTACACTCTTTAATTAATACTGAAATTTTGAGAGTTGACAATGAAGGAAATCCAATGCCACAAGGACATCTTTCTTTGATGGATGCATTTTTCAATCCAATGGAAGTGGTGAATGGCGGTGGAATTGATCCTTTATTTAAAGGAATGGCAACATTGGTTGCACAAGATTTTGATACGCATGTAGTCGATGATTTGAGAAGCTTCTTGTTTGGTGCACCAGGAGCGGGTGGATTGGATTTGGCTTCTATCAATATCAATAGAGGTCGTGAAAGAGGCTTTCCTGATTTTAATACCATTCGTGAAAACTTTGGATTGGAACCTTACACAAGTTTCGATCAAATTTGCTCTAATCCTGATGTTGCAGCAGCAATAGAAGATGTTTATGAGAGTAATATTGATAATATTGATTCTTTTGTAGGATTTGTGGCGGAAGATCACATGAACGATGGACTACTCGGTGAAACTGTTTCTACAATTATTGCAGAACAATTCAGAGTGTTGAGAGATGGTGATCGTTACTTTTTTTGGAATGATCCTGTTTTGACAACAGAAGAAAAGAACGAAATTAATGAGACCCGTTTGGTTGATATTGTGATGCGTAATACCAATGTAGATTTGATGCAAGGAAACTTATTTTCAGCGATGGATCATGGAACGTTGGTTTCGTGTGGCGCAGCTTCTCCAAATGTTTCTATTCAAGGAGATGTGATGACCGAATTTGGAACGGCAATTACTAATGTAGAATTGGATTTTCATGGTTCTAATTTCCTTTCTGATTGTGTGGTAAATATTGACGGTAATTTCGAGTTCAACTCTATTCCAAGTTGCTATGATTATACTTTGATTCCTGCTAAAAGAGATAACCCACTGAATGGTGTTTCTACCTATGATTTAGTATTGATGCAATCGCATGTATTGGGTGTGAATGAACTCCCAAATCCATATAGATTGATCGCAGCGGACGTGAATGCGGATGGTAATATTACCACTTTTGATATTGTGGAATTGCGTCAATTGATTTTAGCATTAATTCCAGATTTCCAAAGTAACAGTTCTTGGCGTTTTGTAGATGCGAATCAAACGTTTGCCAATCCAAATAATCCATTTGAAACGACTTTAGCAGAAAATTATTACATCAACTCTTTAACCAATGATATAACACCTTCTTTTGTAGGTATTAAAATTGGTGACGTAAATGGTGATGCTGATCCGGCAGCCATTAATAATGTTGATAATCGTAATCTAACCGATCAATTAATTTTCAGAGTAGAAGATCGTTCTGTTGCGAAAGGACAAACGTATACAGTTGATTTTAAAGCAACTAACATCAATCAAATTGTTGGTTACCAGTTTACCCTAAATTTTGATACCAATGTGTTGGAATTTATGAATGTGAAAACAGGAAAAAATATGCGTAATTTGGGTGAAGGCAACTTCGGAGTTTTTGCAGAAGAAGGAATGATTACCACAAGCTGGAATGGTACGAATGAAATGCGTGAAGATGACATTATCTTTAGCTTACAATTTAAAGCTAAAGCCAGTGGAAATTTGAGAGATTTATTGAGTATTAACTCTCGATTGACTCGTAAAGAGGCCATTTCTGATAGTTATGAATTGCAAGATATTGCACTTCAATTCGATGGTGTAGATGGCTCGGACGAAACGTTAGTGCTTCAAGATAAGTTTGAAGTATATCAAAACTTCCCAAATCCATTTGAAGAAACCACTAAAATTGGTTTTTATTTACCAAAGGCGAGTACAACAACGATTACTATTACAGATGTAGCAGGTAAAACATTACAAATCATCGCTCAAGATTTTGAAGCAGGTTACAATAAGATTGATTTGAATCGTGCTGCGTTAAATGCATCAGGTGTACTGAGTTACGAGGTCAACACCGACTTTGGAACAATTTCTAAGAAAATGATTTTGATAGATTAATAAATGACACAAAAAATAGCTACTTTTTAAATAAAGTACTGTTAGAAAACATGTAAAGGCTTTTGAGATGGATTTCTCGAAAGCCTTTTTTTATTCCTCCCATTTCAGAAAACACGATGAACTTATAATATTCATGGGTCTTAATATTTCAAAAATAAATTGCCCTAATATTCCTTTTATATATTGAGTGTCTTCTGATTTCACTAATTCAAATTCAATATACCAATAGTTAGAGGTCTTACGAAAGCCTATATTTTTCAGCTTTGGAATTGTAATCTTTGGATGATTTTTTTCTATATATCTACACATCTCAGAAGAACAAGTGATCTTTATGGTATTGGATAATGTCCGACTAAATTGCCAATAAATACCCTTCTCATCATTAAAAACAAAAAATAAAAGCCTTTTATTAATAGACACCCACAATTGTTCCAAAGCCTCATCCAAAGTATCAGCATCCTCAAAAAAAGAATGTTGTTTAGAAGCCTCCTCAAGAGTAGATAGATTCTTTTTCATCTTTTCTAACTCCTCTTTTTTGTAGGTGATCCTAGGATTTTTCTCAAAATACCTTTGCAAATAACTTATCTGTCTTTTTAGAAGTTTCTTATCGTTGTGGCTGGGATCTTTCAAACGATACAAATGATTAAGATGTCCATTAATCCTTATTAGAGTATCAAAATAGTATTGCGCTTCTATAAAAAAGGCATTTTTCTTACAAAGCTCCATTTCTGATTTCAGATAATCACGTTCAGCCTCATAATGCTCTATCAATAAGTTAAGATTAGACATAAATCGTAAATTTTATGCTCATAAAGATAGAATTTCTTCCAATAAAAAACGGGAATCCAACACAGTGTCAAATTCCCATTTTACAATTGTAATATAGTTTATCTTAAATTTCGTTTTATAGCTTACAACGTTCCTCTTAATTCTTGTTCTCGTTCGATGGCTTCAAACAAGGCTTTGAAATTTCCTTTTCCGAAAGAATTTGCGCCTTTTCGTTGGATGATCTCGAAGAACATCGTTGGACGAGCCTGAATGGTTTTCGTAAAAATTTGTAACAAATAACCTTCATCGTCTCGATCTACTAAAATTCCGAGTTCTCGTAATGGTTCAATATCTTCGTCGATCTCCCCTACTCGATCCGTCAACACATCATAATACGAACTTGGAACTCGTAAAAACTCAATGCCTCGATCACGCAATTCCGTTACGGTTTTGATAATATCGTCAGTTGCTACCGCAATATGTTGTACACCTGCACCTTCGTAAAAATCGAGGTATTCTTCGATTTGAGATTTCTTTTTTCCTGCTGCGGGTTCATTGATGGGAAACTTAATCCGTCCATTGCCATTGCTCATCACCTTGCTCATCAATGCCGTGTAGTCCGTTGAAATGTCTTTATCATCGAACGATAAAATTTGAGTGAATCCCATCACTTTTTCGTAAAATTCTACCCAATAATTCATCTTACCCAACTCCACATTTCCAACCATGTGATCGACATATTTCAGACCAACATCGCTAGGATTATAGTGTGTTTTCCACTCTTTATAGCCTGGTAAAAAGATACCGTCATAAGCCTTTCGTTCTATAAAAATATGCACCACTTCGCCATAAGAATAAATCCCAGAACGTACTACTTTTCCGTGTTCATCTTCGATTGTTTCTGGCTTTAAGTAAGAGGTCGCACCACGTTCCATAGCTGCTTCGTAAGCATAAGTTGCATCATCTACCCAAAGTGCTGTGACTTTGACACCATCACCGTGTTTGTCGATATGACGACCAATATCTGTTCCACTTTGCAAAGGTGAAGTCAACACAATACGGATTTTGTCTTGCACCACCACATACGATTCTCGGTCTCTTAAACCCGTTTCCAAACCAGCATAGGCTAGTGCTTGAAATCCCATAGCCGAGCGATAAAAATGTGCTGCTTGCTTGGCATTACTCACATACAATTCGATATAATCCGTTCCATTGATGGGCATAAAATCGCCTGCCTTCTCGTGTAGTTTTGGTAAATCAGATGTTAGCGTTGACATATTTCGTAAATTAACTTGTTTTAATAATAGTTGTTATGACAAATATATAGAAAATTTGGGAATTTTGCTAGATTGGACGGTTTTAAAAAATCTAAAAATTGTCTCGGGTATTTTTTTTGAATGTGGGGAAGATATATTCGTTGGAGACGAGCTGTGTAAGAAGGTGTTAGGATGCTATAATTGATACAGTAAGGTCTGATTCGTTTTTGGAAACTGATCCTTGTCTTTTAACCAAACCGTTTTATCCTCCCCGAAAATAGAGTTTTGCTGACATCAAGACGTAGAAAATTCTACGCCTAGCAGTTCTTTTAGTTGTATTGATCTGGAAACTTTAATATGAAATTGATGCAAATCCTTCAATAATAATTTTCCCGTTTTCAGCCCTTACATCATCTATGAAATTAAAAACCCAAGTTACTGAATTTTCTGTATTTCTAGTCCAATCATAATAGTCCAATATGTGCTGAATAGTATTAAAATAATTCATTTCTGCCTTTTTAAGCTCTAACAAAAAAGACTTATCAATAATTGACTTTGCATGAATTTTCAATAAATGAGAAATAACAGGCTCACCCTCATCAATTTCAACACTATATAAATAGTTAGCATTATTCAGATTTATCTTATGATTGTACCAAACTTCTTCACGTTTAATAATTCTATTCTCTACTTTAAAAGAAACCATTTCGTATTAGTGTTTTAAAATACTTCAACTCATAATGAATAAGCCTCAAAACTACCGACTCTCAAACCTTATCAACCTCGCTTTCGCTCCTGCACCTTCGGAACTAATAAAAAGTGTACCATCTGCCTCAAAACAAATACCTTCGGGTTGTGGGAATATTTTTTTATCTAAAAATTCAATGGTTTGAATCTTGCCTTGTGGAGAAACAACGATGAGTGTTTTGCCAACGGTGGACAATATCCACCAATCACCCGTTTTTGGGTGGACGGCAATGGCAGATGGCGCAAAGCTTTTGATTCGTTTGAGTAGTGCAGCTTTGTCGCCATAATAGGTTTGTACAAAGGCTTTGGTATCTTTTTCGGTAATCAATAATCGGGGTTGATCTAGTAAGCTATTCATACTTAAATCGAAACCATATACAGCTCGCATATCTTTGAATGCTGCGCCGTCACCAGCTTTTCCCTTACAAGCTAACAGTAGCTGATGCGTAACAGGATCATAACCCAATCCTTCGACGTCGTTGGAGGGTTTGAGTTCGGTGCTGTATTTTTCGGTTTGTATACCTTCATTTAATTCGACGGCATAGACTGTTCCGTTATTTTTGAGGACATAAATTTTGTCGTTAATCATTTCGATGCCTTCAAAATCACCGTCTTTACCAAAATCAGAAAAAGACTCAATTTCACCGTTCGCTTTGTTGATGGCAAAAATGATCGCTTGCTCGTCATTAACGGCATATAACTGGGTTTCATTGGCAACGGTCAAACCTGATATTTCTACTAATTTATTGGATAAACGGATGATGGTATCGGGTCGGGTTAAGTTATATCCTAGTTGGTAATTATTAGATGTACGTTTGGGTATATTCTGGGGTCTATTACCAACAGATACATCACAAGAAGCGACTATCAATATTGAAAGAAGAAATAAGAAGTTTTTCATTTTATATATTTTATGTGGTGGAAGTCAAATGGTGACTAAAGTCATCATTTGACTCTACATTAACCTTCCCAAACGATATCCTTCACATCATCGTACACCATTTGAACGCCTTTTTCAAGACTTATTTTAGCTGTCCAGCCCAATTTTTCGAGTTTATCAACATTCATTAATTTTCGGGGCGTGCCGTCGGGTTTGGTTGTGTCGAGCATAATTTCTCCTTCAAATCCGACTGTCTTTTTTATCAGTTCTGCTAGTTCAATAATAGCTAAATCCTCACCTGTTCCAATATTGACCAAACCAGCATCACTATAGGTTTGCATTAGATAATAACACGCATCGGCTAGGTCGTCTACATGCAGAAATTCTCGTTTGGGAGAACCCGTTCCCCACATCATCACATGTGTTTTATTGTCTCTTTTGGCTTCGATAAATTTTCGCATTAAAGCAGGTAAAACGTGTGATTTTTGAAGGTCGTAATTGTCATTTGGTCCGTATAAATTGGTGGGCATAACAGAAATAAAGTCACTGCCATATTGAGAGCGATAGGCATCTGCTAATTTGATTCCAGCGATTTTGGCAACAGCATAAGGTTCGTTTGTCGGTTCTAAAACACCTGTTAATAAAGAATCTTCGGTCATGGGCTGCGGTGCCATTTTAGGATAAATACAAGAAGAACCCAAAAACATCAATTTATCAACACCATTGATGTGAGCAGCGTGCATGACGTTGTTCTGAATCATCAAATTATCATAAATAAACTCACCTCGATAAGTATTATTTGCTAAAATCCCACCGACTTTAGCAGCAGCTAAAAATACATAGTTTGGTTTTTCTTCTTCAAAAAAAGCATTTACCGCAGCTTGATTGCGTAAGTCTAATTCGCTAGATGTACGAGTTACAAAGTTAGTGAACCTAGCCTGTTCTAAACGTCGCTTGATCGCTGACCCCACCATACCTCGGTGTCCTGCAATATATACTTTTGCGTTTTTATCCATGATTTTTCTTTTTTCTGTAGATTTACTCTTAATTTTTCGGTCAGATTATGAATCTTTACCGAGAACGGAGTAAGAAACTGAAATTTAATAGCTATTTACTCCTTCGGTATTACTGTTTACAAAGTAAATTATCAAATTTTAAAAAAATAATTTTATTTTAAACAGTAAAACATTATATGTACTATGAAAAACTATTTGAAAGACTACTTTCAATATACCAAAAGTGAACGTAATGGTTTTATCACTTTAACAGTGCTATGCGTTCTTGTTCCCTTAGTTTTTTTTGGATATGAGTATTTTAATCCTTCCGAAATTGTTCCAATCACGATAGAAGAACTCCCTCCTGCTAATAATATCCCAAGTGCTTATGATAATATTGTTGTCATTCCTTTTGACTTCAATCCTAATCAAGCAAGTGTGGATGATTTTATCAAATTAGGATTATCTCCCAAAATTGCTAAACGGATTCTCAAATATCGTGAAAAAGGTGGGTCTTTTAGAAAAAAAGAAGATTTTAAAAAAGTATATGGGATTTCGGATGCCGACTACAAACGACTTGAACCCTATATTCAATTACCTTATCAAAAAGGGTATCAAAAACCGAATGATATTCCTACTTCATATAGTAATGTTCCAAAAAAAGAGATAGAATTATTTTTATTTGATCCCAATACTGCTACAAAAGAAGAACTCCAACGTTTGGGATTGAGCAATCGAGTTGTTTCAACAATTTTGAACTTCCGAGCGAAGGGACATTTTAGAAAACCTGATGATTTCAAGAAAATTTTTGGTTTAACTGAAACCAACTTTTTACGATTGAAACCTTACATTAATATTGTAAAAGAAGCAAAAACGGAGCAATCATCGAAACCAGTTTTCAAGAAAGATACAACTTCAACGATCGTTTATACCAAAGAAAAAATAGATATTAATATAGCCGCTCGTGAAGAATGGGAATTGATTTCAGGCATTGGAAAAGTCCTTTCTAAACGGATTGTGGATTATCGAGAAGCCTTAGGTGGGTTTCATAGTATCGAGCAAATTCGTACTGTTTATGGTTTAGAAGATAGTATTTTTCAAAAAATCACCCCTCAATTAGTAATGTCTCCTTTTGAAATCAAAAAACTAAATATCAACACCGCCACTCGAAAAGAATTGAGCAAGCACCCTTTGTTGAATAGTCGGCAAGCACAAATTATTGTCAACTACAGAGAAAACCATGGAAATTACAAAAGCACCGATGACTTAAAGAACATCCGTGCTTTTGACGCTGATTTTTTGAGGGAATTAGCATTTTATGTGAAGGTGGAGTAGTAATTCTTAAGCCAACTTCAATTAATTCCTTCTATTCTTCTATCCTTATACACATTAACCAACTTGTTTTACTTGACATCGCTAAAACCTCATTCCAGATAGAATTAATAATCTCATGAAATTCTTTCATTTTGAGATTTCCAAATTTTATATGAATTATCTTTGGAGGAGGTTCTGAAATTAGGATTCGATTAGAAAAATCACTGTCTTTTGTAATAATTGTTAAGTTCTTTTTCCTAGCATAATCCCATATTTCTCGGTCAGATGCTTTAGCGTCTATGTCGTTTTGATGAACATATTTATTTCCTTTCCAAAGTTGAAAATAATATGGCAAATTGACATCTATTAGAAAATCAACCATTATGCAGCTATACCTTTGAGTGTATATTTATTATTCATAACCAATAAAGCAAATTCTTTACACGCTTCTAAATCTTCTTTTTCAAGAATTGGATATTGATATAATATTTCATCATTAGATGTTCCTGATAGTAAAAACTCTAATATTGTATGAACAGTTATACGATTACCTCTTATGGTTGGCTTACCATTACAAATAGCATCATCTATTGTTATTCTATCTAATAATTTCATCTTATTCGTTTTCACCAAGTTACGACAATTCTAACACTATTGCTCAACCCAATACCTACTCAAACTCATTTTTAACCTCAAAACCTGAATCCATTAATATCTTATTTTTTTGGAATAAATCCAAATCGTGTGCGACCATTTCTTTGACTAGGCCTGCCAAATCATATTTGGGTGTCCAACCTAGTTTGGTATTGGATTTTGTGGGATCACCAATTAATAATTCTACTTCTGTAGGACGGAAATAACGTGGATCAACAGCGATAATTTCACGACCTATTTCTAATTGATAATCAGGATTCGTACAATTTACAACGACTCCAACTTCTTGTTGATCTTCACCTTTAAAAGCTACTTCAATGCCTAGCTCGGCGAAAGCCAAGCGAACAAAATCACGAATAGAAGTGGTTACACCTGTTGCGATAACAAAATCTTCTGCTTTTTCTTGTTGTAGCATGAGCCACATGGCTTCGACATAATCCTTAGCGTGTCCCCAATCTCTTTTTGCATTCAAATTTCCAAGGTATAATTTGTCTTGTAGACCCAAAGCTATTTTAGCAGCGGCACGAGTAATTTTTCGGGTTACAAATGTTTCTCCACGCATTGGACTTTCGTGATTAAACAAAATTCCATTACAAGCATACATATTATAAGCTTCTCGATAATTGACTGTGATCCAAAATCCATACATTTTAGCAACCGCATACGGTGAACGTGGATAAAACGGCGTTTTTTCAGATTGTGGTACTTCTTGTACTAAACCATACAGCTCAGAAGTAGACGCTTGATAAATTTTCGTTTTTTCACCTAGTCCTAATATACGAACGGCTTCTAAGATACGGAGTGTTCCTAGTGCGTCTACATTAGCCGTATATTCTGGTGCATCAAAACTTACTTTAACATGTGACATTGCACCCAGATTATAAATCTCATCAGGCTGTACATCTTGAACAATACGAATGATGTTGGTACTATCGGTCAAGTCTCCGTAGTGAAGGATAAAATTCCGATTATCAACATGCGGATCTTGATACAGAGAATCTATTCTACCTGTATTAAAAAGCGAGCTTCTACGCTTTATACCGTGTACCTCATAGCCTTTTTTAATTAAAAGATCAGCTAAATATGCTCCGTCCTGTCCTGTTATTCCTGTGATTAATGCTTTTTTCATATTAGGAGAAATCTTATTTTTATGATCTATTTATACGGCTATTGTAGTTACTTGTTTAATTTATTTTACCAGCATATACCTTGATAATTATCACTTGACGTACGGTTGGTATCCATACGAACTAAATCTATAACGATTTTTTCTTTGGGTATGGTTTTTAAAATTTCTTTAAAAGCAGGGGCTTTATTACCAATAATAATAACTTCCGACTCATCAATGACCGTTTGAATTTTTTCTTTTAATAAACGAGCAATATGTGGAATATGTCCGATAATGTAGTCCTTATTTTTTCCCATTAATTTAGATAATAAGACATTACTATCATACAATGATAAGTCGTATCCTTTACCAATTAAAGTTTCAATTAGAGTAATCATAGGGCTTTCCCGCATGTCGTCTGTACCTGCTTTGAATGCAAAGCCGAGTACACCAACTTTACGTTTTCCTGTTTCAAATACCATTTGTAACCCTCGCTGGACTTGATACTCATTACTTTCCAGTAGACTATTTAAAAGTGGCGTTTTGACGTCCAATAATTTTGCTCGGTAATTGAGTCCACGGACATCTTTAGGCAAGCATGAACCACCAAAAGCAAAGCCAGGTTTGAGATAATAGGGTGACAGATTGAGTTTAGTATCCTTCGCAACAATTTCCATTACTCGATGTCCATCTACGTTCAGCTCCTTACAAATATTGCCAATTTCGTTAGCGAAGGTAATCTTCATCGCATGAAAATTGTTATTGGCGTATTTAATCATTTCTGATTCTTCGGGCTTTAGGGTATAAATGGGTGCCTCAATATCCTTATACAATTCATTGACTTGAGCTTCTGTTTTTTCACTTTGAGTCCCGATGATCGTATACGGTGGATTCCAGAAATCAAAAATAGCTGTTCCTTCTCTTAGAAATTCAGGGTTTGATCCTACACCAAAATCCTTTAGATGTTCTTTACCTGATGTGTTAGCAATAATATCTGCACATTCCTGTACGGTTCCTGGCACAACCGTACTACGGATTAAAATAGAATGAAATCCATTTTTATCTTTTAATGCTTCACCTATTTGCATACACACTTTATAGATATACGTCAAATCAATATTGCCATTCAGCTGGCTGGGTGTTCCGACGCACACGATAGAAATATCACTGGCATGAACGGCATGTTTCACATCTGCTAGTGCTTGTATTTTGCCATCTTGTACACCTCTTTTGATGTAATCATCTAAGTCTTTCTCTACAATGGGTGATTTTCCAGCATTAATTAAATCTATTTTATGTGGATTTATATCCACTCCCCATACCTCGTGACCAAGTTTCGCAAAACAGGCGCACGAAACAGCACCGACATACCCTAATCCAAAAATACTGATTTTCATTACATTTTAGATTTGATTATTGAGCAACAAGCCAAAGCTAGTTCTCTTCAGAAAGAATTTAATAATTTATAGAGGGAGGAGTTTACAAAAATACAAAAATGATGACAAGACTTATTTACTGTTGTAAGGAATATAATTACTCCATTCCCATGGTGTATAAGTATCAGCGATAGCGATTTCTAATAATTCTTTATAAATACTTTCTCCGTTATCACTATTGGTCATCATTAACATACCATCTCCTGTTTCTGGAAATAAAATGGAGTAATGTTGAAATCCATTACCATGTCCACTTTTAGTTACTGCTTTTCCATGAGGCGTATCAAAAATGAGCCATGCTAACCCACAACTTAAATTAATATCGTCGTATCTATTTGTTATTTTCTTAGAATTAGGTCCAAAATGAGCCAAGGATTTAATCCGAATTTGTGGACTGAATATTTCATTATAGGAAACTTCACTTATAATTTCCTTATTTAATACAGCAGTTAGAAATCGAGTATAATCAGATGCAGTTGTTTCAAGTGTACTAGCCGACCTTGGTTCATTATCGGTATCCTTATCGTAGACTTCTCCTTTTGTATTGTGTCCATGTGCAAAATCTGCATCAAACCTATTTTGCCATTGGTAAGATGTATTTTTCATCCCTAAAGGTCTAAAAATATATTCTTGTGCCAATTCTTCTAAACTCTTATCAAGGATTTTTTCAATTACCACTTGAAGATATACAAGACCTTCTCCACTATAAAAATATTTTGTGCCAGGCTTAAAATTGACTTTCAATTTTTTATCATCTTCAAAGAATCTCCAATTATTGAATCCAGTAGTGTGAGCGAGGCACATTCTTGCTGTTATCTTATGATATAAAGTATCTGTTTTTAAGTCTGAATAATTATCATGCCATCGCGTTTGAGGCTCATATTCGTATATCTTCTTAGGCAAATAAGATTGAAGGGGTTGATCTAAATCTAACACATTTTCTTCCACTAATTTCATAACCAACACACTAAAAATAGCCTTACTTAATGAAGCACCATAAATATTAGTAGAGTCTGTAAGAAGGAGCTTTTGAGGTACATTTTTATAGCCAAAAGCATTCTGATAAACTGGAACATAATTATCGAATACCGAGATCGCAAGACCATGGACGTTAGCATCTTGTATAAGTTGATTTATTTTTATCGTTAATAAATCCTTTGAAATCTCGGACTGATCTAACCTTTTTATATTTTTAGTTTTTGTTTGCTTACAACTAATAAGCAATAGTAAACCAATTAATAGCAAGCAACATGAAGAAATTGATTTACTTCGCATGTTTGTATTTTAATATTTTAAATGTGTATTTATAAAATATTACTTGAATAGTTTTGGATTTTATGTCTGTACCGAACATAAAAATACAAACCCAAAGATAGAATACTTGCAAGAATTAATACCACCAATAGTAAATTTAATGTACCAATATGTTGAAAACGATAGACTAAAAATATAAATCCAATATTAATTATCATTAAAATACTAGTTGCTTGTAGGTGTGTGCAATGGGCATCTAACAACAAATGATGAATGTGCGTTCGATCTGGTATAAAAGGTGATTTTCCTTTGAGTATCCTTGTTGTAAAAACCCGAAGTGTATCAAATAACGGTAGTACTAAAATACCGATCCCGACTGCTGGAGCTGATTTAATCTTATGAATATTTGCAGAACTTAATATTTGATTAAATTCAATAAATTCAATAACCAAAATAGCACAAACTAATCCGATTAATAGTGATCCCGTGTCACCCATAAATATTCGGGCTGGAGTGATGTTGTATTTTAAAAAAGCTAACGTTGCACCAACTAAAGAAAAGGCGATAATAGCGAGTTCGATTCGATCCACTAAAAAAAACCAAGTGCCCAAAGTTGTTGCGATCAAACAAGTAACACCACCAGCCAAGCCATTGATTCCATCTATCAAATTGAACGCATTAATTATCGTAACAATAGTAAAAATACTAAGTCCAATTCCGATCCAATATGGCAATTCATACATACCGAAAAGTCCATACATACTTGATAAATGTACATCTGCTTTGTAGGCAATAATTGCTGCTACAACAATTTGTCCTAATAGTTTTTTCTTTGGGGAAATAGGTAAAATGTCGTCTTTAACTCCGATTAAAAAGATCAATAAAAGTCCACAAATGATATATTGTAGGTCGCCAAATAACCCGAAAGGTGTCCACAATACGATAGAGAAAATGATACCAGCAAAGATGCCTACACCTCCCAATGAAGGTGTAATGATATCGTGGGATCGGCGTTCTCCTGGCAAATCATACAACTTTTTGACCCGTGCTATATGGATTATAGACGGCATCGACACATACGATAATGTAAAAGCAGTGATAAAGGCTAGGACAATACTATACATTTATTTATTTAAACTTTTAACCTTGCTGATGGCATTTTTCAGGTTTACGTCAATAGATAATTTTTCCAGATTATCCAATCCAAAAAAACCAAATTGAAGATGTTCAAAACTGATCTGAATATCTTCGGGTTTACTTTGTAATTGACAGTAATATACAACAATCAACACTTCTACTTGATTCATAACACAAGTTTTCCAAGTATCTAAAAGTTGATGTACACTAATCTTCAACTGTGTTTCTTCATAAACTTCTCGCTTTAAGCAATCTGATAATGATTCTTTAGAAGATAATTTTCCACCAGGCAGATCCCACTCGCCCCGTTCGTTTTGAAGTAGTAAGACTTTATTCTCATAACAAACAATTCCTTTCACAGAAATAGGAAAACGACGTGCGAAGTGATCGCTCGCAATGAAACGTCCTAAAAAATTCAAGAAAAATCGTTTAATAGTGGTCAAATTAATTCTGTTAATAGTTCCAAAGCACTCCAAGGGTCGCCATGGTTTGTTTACCGAGCATAAATTCAGGGGTATAAATGCCCGTTTCATCTTGAATATCCGTATTTCTTATATGTAATTTAAAGTAAACATCATGCCACCATTCATACTGAAGATCTAGACCTATTTCTGTCCGTTCGTATACTATATTTTCTAAAAAAGGTGCAGCTGTTTGACCACCTATAGCGCCATTTCCAAAAGGTAAAGTTTCTCCTTTTTGAGCATTCAAATAGTATATTTTTGCCCATAGTTTTGGAATTGGTTTATAGGTCAAACCTAAATACATTTCTTGTGCGTTGTCTCCTAAATAATGCCCTAAATTGAATTGACTACTAGTAAAATCCGTTGATTTGATAAAATGTCGATACGCATATGGATTAGATCGAGTATACTCTGCAATGACAGAAATATTGGAGTTTAGAATATTCGATAAACGTCCACCAAACTTAAAACTGACTTGATTGCGTTGTTGCTCAGGATCAGTAATGGTTGATAACCGTACTTCATCTACGAAAAGAGAACTGTATATATGTAAGTTTTTAATATTACGAGAACTCACATCAAAAAACAATTGTCCGTTTTGTCCTGCCCTATTATTCTGCGCACTCCATAAATGATCCGTCGATTTATAAAATAAAAAAGGGATCAAATAGGCTGCTTGCAAAGGTGTATCGGCATAGACCATTGAGTTTCCAAATGAAAAATAGAAATTTTTGAAGGGTTTCAAGACAAAAAAGTTAGCCGCCATATATTTTGGTGTAAACACTACCCGATCGACACCTGTCGAAACAGGATAAGTTCTAGTACTATCAATCACTTCAGATGATAAAAAGGCGTGGACATAATGAAACTCTAGCCATTTAGTAGGATTAACATCCAATCGAATCTGTGGAATGGAAGGCTGCCGACCCGCAAAGATAAGTGCGCCATTATTATGGTTTCCCCAGACAAACTGATCTTGTACCAAACCAATTGTTCCCCATTTCCAAGCATACGTTACACCTGCTCGTGTTTCACTATAATCGGAAACTCCTCTAAACGTATTATCTCGAGCAACTCCTCCTTGACGTTGATTTAAAAAAGTAGGACTGGTTAAACGTTCACTCTCAGACACATCTCTAAAACTGACCCAAGCCGCAAAATCATCGCCAAAATACGCATCGAGCTTTGCACCATACCAACGTTGAAAATTATCAGCACTAAGATTATATTCGACACCTAAAACGGGGTTGATTGTCATTTGGACATTACCATCTTCATAAAAAAGAGCATCCTTTCTTTTCTCTTTTGACTCGTTAAAAAGTATATTTTTTGATAAAAAATTATCAGATTGAAACGCCTGAGAAAATTCTTTCCGTTTGAGTTCTTTATTATATTCTTTTAAGAAAAAGGCTAACTCCAACTGTTGTCGTTTGTTTAAAAGAGTAGGATCAAGCGACTGTAATTGTCGAGCAATAAATTGTCGAGTATAAGGCTGCACAACGGTACTAATATTGAGGTGCTGCTGATCGGTCAATTCTTCTAAAAATTCATAAATAGTAGAAGACGATGTGTGTTGATAAATACTCTGAGCATTTAGCGATGTGATATTAAATAGTAGTATAAAAAATAGTAGTTTTTTGATCATTTTGTTGTGAATTGCTGGGCGAATAAACTATTGAACGAACCATAGAAAAAGATACCTGCTTGTCGTTCAAGGAGTGATTCTGTGATACATCCTATAATAATAATGGTGATAAAAAGAGCTTGTAAATAGCCTAGATGTTTCCAACTTTGGTAAAGGGGTACAAAAAAAATAACTAACAACAACAGTAATCCAACTATACCAATGGCGATAGTGGTTTCGAGGTATTGATTATGCGCATCAAATCTATGCTTTAGAGGAATTTTATAATTATCTCGTTTATAGATATGTACGAGTTCGTCCCGAACATCTCCTACACCATATCCAAGAATAGGTTTTGCAGTTATTAATTCTAAGGCTGCGCTCCACGTCATGGAACGAGGATCTTTATGATGAACCACAATTTTTTCAAATCGACTGTTCGATCCAGAGAAAATTTTGATCAGAATAAAAATGGACAATACTACCAAATGAGCTATGGTAATTCCACGTCTCAATCGCTTTTTTCGCCAGCTTTCAAAAAAGCCCACACTTAACAACATGACAGTAAAAATACCAATAGCTGTTCTAGATGCTAGTGGAAATAACATGATGAATAAAAACAAAATGACCCCTCCAAATATCCATTTTTCGATCTGGTTTAAATAGATAGGTTTATAATAAAATAAATATAGAATAGATAGTATTGAAAAAATCAGATACAGCGCAATATAAGGTGGATGTCCGTTAATGTGTCTCCCTAGTTTGAGATTATAGAAACTGTTATGATCGTTTATATAAAAATCTAGTGTAGCTGCCGTCAACATCCAGAGCGTTGCTATACCACATCCTATCACAAAACTTTTTATAAAAATAGCCTGCCATTTTAATTCAATCGGGGGCATGGTGAAAAATATAAATGGAAAAACCAAAAAGGATAATTTTGACTCTAGTTCTGACCATCCCGATTCCCAATTTTGGGTGTAAATCATACTCAGGGCATACAAAATATAAATACTACAAAACAAGAAAGCCGTTGGTGTAAAATATCGAAAAGAAAACGATTGATTAAATAGACCAGCTATTGTATTGATAATCAATGCAATGACCACCAGAGTAGCTAATGGTTGATGCAACAGCAGAACAAAGCAAAAAAAAGCAATTAAGTAGTATTGTGTACGCTGTCTATTTTTAAAAATAGCTATCACATTTTAATTATTAAAAGGCATTATCACGTGATTTGCTGCCGAAAACCGTCAAAAAAATAATTTTTATATCTAACCAAACATTCCAATTTCGTAGATACCACAAATCGTGTTGGCTACGCCCCTCTTTTGCGGCTTGGGTTTCTGTTGGCCCTCTAAAGCCATTTACTTGTGCCCAGCCTGTAATACCAGGTTTTGTATAATAACGAAGAATATATTCTTCCATTTCATTGCTCAAATCTTCGTCGAGTTTTAGTGGATGTGGACGTGGACCGACCACGCTCATATCACCTTTTAATACATTAAAAAACTGTGGTAATTCGTCGATATTGGTACGGCGCATAAACGCTCCTATTTTAGTAATTCGACGATCTCCTACGGTTGCTTGTTGGGTATCCGCCGTATCGTTGACAACCATAGATCGGAATTTATAACAGGTAAATAGTTGATTCTTGAAGCCTCGACGCGTTTGCTTAAAAAACAAGGGCCCTTTGGATTCTCGTTTTATTAAAATTGCGATGACTGGTATGAACCACCACAGTAATACAAGAATAATGACTAATGAAAAAACCACATCGAATAAGCGTTTGACAAATCGATTACGCAATCGAGCAATATTCTCATCTCTAACGGCTAGCAATGGAAAACCATCATGCAATTCCATTTTAATACCTGTTCCTAATAGATCAACTTCGAGTGGAATAATTTTAAAATCTATAAAGTTGAGTTTACAATAGTTCATTAGCTTTCGCAACTGCTTAGAAGTCATTTCACTAGAAGCATACACGACTTGATTGACGTATGGGTGTTCTTTTAAAAAAGTATAAATCTGTTCGACCTCTCCTATTTTTTTATATTTTTTAGGAATTCTTTTTCCAAACGACCCCATGTATTTGACCTTATTCAAGTGTGCATGGCGTATGGTTTCTTCTACGTTTTTAAGTGCTTTACACGAGCCAATCACTACATAATGTAAAGTCGTTATTTGTCTTAATCTTGGTAAAAAAAGGTGCATTATAAAACGCATACTCAATACTAAAAAAAATAGCAATACATAGTATAGTGCTAAAAACAACCAATTTCCTTCGATTATTTTTATATAATAAAGTGAAAAGAAAGCGAAGTGAAGTATATAGTTTTTTAGTACACTTTTGATCTCTACCCGAAATCGAGTATACTCAAAACGGCTATATAGTTTATTAGAAGCTGCAAGGGTAGCAAACCACAATAAATTGATAATCACTCCAAGTGTCACTGTATCTTTTATCCATAATTCATTAGGATTTAGATATAAATTAACAAATAGAAATGAGAAGTTGAGTGCAAAAATATCCGTTAAAATCCGAAGGATTTTTTTGGAGTGTAACATCTATTTTAAGCGTTTGCTTTTACTTTATGCTGTATTTGTTTTTCAGGTACAACCATTTTGTTGAATAAATCGACATATTGCTGCGTTATCTTTTCCCAAGTATAATGTGTTGTTATTCGATCTCTTGAAATATCTTTAAAATGCTGAATTTGTCGAGGATTTCTTTCAACATCTTCTATTTTTTGTTGAAGATGTCCAACTTTTTTAGTGAAGTAAATACCATGCTTTCCATTGAGGAGAACTTCTTGACTAAAAACAGTATCCAATGCCATTATACCACAACCATAAGCCAATGCTTTGAGCAAGGTTGGGTTTGTTCCACCAAATTCGTGTCCATGAAAGTACATAAAACAATTGTGATATAATTCTGCCAATATGTTTTGATCGTATACATAACCTGTAAAAAACACTCGATCGTCTTTTTCCTGATTCTTTTTTATTTCTAATGCGTATTCATCTGCATACGGCACATCACCAACAATAACGAGTTTTTTAGTAGAATTGGATTGTATAAATTCTCTTACAATAATATCTGCATTATTATCAGGAATCAAGCGACCGACAATTAAATAATAACTATCTTTTTCCAAATTCCATTTTTCGATCAATTCTGGCTTTTCTGAATATCGAAGATTTGCACCATAAGCGATCACCTCTGAAGGTGTATTAAATTCTTGGATATAATATTTTCCCATTTCATCTGAATCGGTAATGATTACATCGTATAACTTAGTAGCGATCCAGGATGCTAAATAGAAGTATTTTCCACCTAAACCTTTCCATTTTGGTCGTAACCATTCTAATCCATCAACATTAATACAGGTTTTTTTTCTGAATAATGTAGAAATCAAACCAAATGGGCCATTTGCAGAATTGACAGCCAAAATAACGTCATAATCTTGACGTACAGCGTGCCACATAGACTGTGCGGAGTGTACCAGTTGAGCAGTAGTTTTACCCTTCGTCGTTCTTATATATTCCAGTTGAACACCATTAACCGTTTCAGGATGTTCTTTAAATAAGTGTTTATGGCAATAGACGGTCACCTCGATTCCTAGTGGGATGAGTCGCTCTACTAGTTCTGTTACGAAGGTTTCGTAACCGCTATACACGTAGGGGTAGCCCCGTGAGCCGATGATGGCTATTTTCATAAAATACTTAACTATTAATAATCGTATCAAAAATCTGAATCAGGCCTTCCTTGTATTTTTGATCTGTAAATTTATTTTGAAAAGACTCTCTAGCCTGCTGCCCTAGCACTTGTAGATCAATAGGATTATCTATCAGATCAATAATTGCATGACAAAGACTTTGATGATTACAGGGTTTGAACAATAGTCCTGTTCTACGATGTTCTATAATTTCACTAAGCCCACCATGATCAGCCGCAATAACTACACGTGCAGCACTCATGCCTTCTATTGCTACCCTTCCAAACGGCTCTGGTTTAATAGAAGGGACAACTATAGTGTTAGACCACTCAAAATGATCCGAAGGGTCGCTTGAGAAAGGGTGAATGTTAATACAATTTTTTAACTGATGTTTATCTATCAAATCAAATAGTCGATCTCTATAATGAACTTGATCTTCGAAGACATCCCCTACTATTCTGACCTCAATTTTATTTATATATTTTTTGTCTAATTGTGCCATTGCCTCAATAAAAAAATCTTGTCCTTTCCAAGAACTCATTCTACCAATCACTAATATTCTTAATTTATCGAAATTAGGGGTGCATACTGGAATATTTAAAAACCCTTTGACTCCATTATGCAATACAAAGGATTTTTTACTTTTTACGTTTGCAAATGCTTTTTGAGTAGCATAAGAATTAAAAATAAAATAGGCATTACTTCTACTTAATAGAAACTGAAATACTTTAGCAGGAAAACCTGTTGGAATTTCTCGAATATGAATTACTTTTTTTTGATTCGGACTCAGTTTCAAGATTAGATAGTCAAAGATGACAATCGAATTTATGTAGACGATATCATACGCCTTTATTCTTTCTCGTCTTTTATCTCCACGTCCCAGAAGTGCTATAATTGCAGAAAAATCACCATGCATTAAATCCCTTTTCCGAATAACAGCAAAAGGTTCTATCGAAAGATGATCAACTTCTTTTTTGAGTAAAGGTACAATAGCGCCTTCTTTGGGTAAAACAGCATCAAAGGTATAATGCTTAAATCTATTTTTTAATGCTTTTAAACTAGTTACAAAACTTCGATCAGAACCATACAGTTCGTATCCTTGATGAAAAGAAATAATCGATTTATTAACCATAACTAGGTGCTATTTTTTTGTACCTACCCATTAACAAAAAGATAAGCACATAAAGATATATAGGATTTTCAACTACAAAAATTTTTTGTGTTGTAAAACCAGCGACTAATATAAAAAATATAATAGGAAATAAATGACGGCTATACTGGGTGTATGTTTTTCTTAAAATAAGAATATATGTTCCAATAGCTAGAAAAGGGCTTAAAAAAAACAAATAAATATAGCTATTATGAGGATTAATCATTTCTTTATGTCGTCCCCAAAGGACTGTTACGTGGGTTATTTTATCGTCAAAGTAACCAAATATATAATCAAATATAGAATAATACTCATATACATTCATGAGTTGTTTTTCCCAAATTAATGATCTAGCATGGGTAGAGGCTACAAAAATTATACTTAATTCGATATTGTTACCATAAATAGAAACGGTCATGTCAGGGTAATAATGCTGAAGAATCAGTAGCGTAAAAAACCCTGTCATGGTTAGTAAACATGCTAGGATGGCCATTTTTTTATTTCTTACAAAAAAAAAGGACATAAACGCTCCGAAAAATGCGACTAGAGGAGTCATTCTAGTTGTAAGAACAACAGAAAAAATTGCAAAAAAAGCCCAGAAATATCTTGTTTTAGATTTGCTAAGAAAGAGATTTAACAAAGCAACCAAGCCACTGTAAGAATCAATAGCGGCTGTACTTCCTTCTATACCGATTAAAGTCCATATAGGAAACCCAAAAAGAACTTCATACTGCTGATTGAGCTGCGTCTTAGTTATAAAACTTGGAATAATTCCATATGACATTAAATAAGAGAAAAGGGCATAGATCAAATATGTATAATTGACATATTTAATAAAACTCTGTAATCGAATGCTTGACTTTGAAAAAAATGCAAATAAGGCGATTATTTTCAAGTACAAAACTAGGGTATAATGATGTAAATTGAATAGCCACCCAATTGTTATAATTATAAAAATAGCAAAGACATAGGGTAGTATAGATTTTTCAATTTTAAACATTAAAAACCGATCTCTCCAAAGTGCATAATATAGGAAAATACAGATCAATCCCATATTATAGGCGTAGTTAATAAAAAGCAACTCTATTGGTACAGCAATAAAGAACAGTATAAATGAAAAAAATAGCAGTGCTAATTCAATCTGTTCCCTTCTCTTTGAATAGCTATTTAAAACGGGCCGAACCATGCTATTTGAGTAGCTTTCCATATTTGTAGTTCTCTAACCAAATTTCCTGTGCTAAAATTTCTCCTGCTTCAATACTGTAATGAATGGGATCTCTAAAATTCTGCCTGTCCATTGTAAAGTCATTTTTATAATCAAAATCAATAACTTTTGCATGTAATTGTTTTAAATCTTCTTTAAATAATTGCTCTTCTTCCTCTAACTGGTACATTTTCAGTTTCTCTCGAAACTCTTCATGATGAGGAGTTATAAAAAAAGTTAATTTGATATCATTTTTGTAAGCATACTCATCCATTTCAATTAACATGTTTCTAATTCTTTCCGATGGATATTTATATTTACCATACCAATGTCTTGACTTATTTTTGATGGTCCACTCCCAGAAATCTGCCTCATTCATGGGTGGTTTAGAAGAAGTTTTGTAATCAAAAAAAGTTGCTTTGATAGCTATCAACATTGCCTCTACTATATTTTTATTAAAAATATAAAGAAATGGATTTTTAAGCATTGCATTTACGATAGCAACTCGGTCTTGGTAACCATAATAATTGTACATCGAAAAATTGATCCCTATGGTTACTTCTTTTAGTTTAGTCTTCGAGTTAGCCAACCAAAACATATCTACAATTTCATTTAGTTTGGCAGCATTGGTACTCAATTGTGCGTAATTATTACCCGTTAATTTTTCAATATATTCTACAGGAAGTTGACCTGTTCTTGAATCGCCAATTAATATATTAGGACAAGGTTTATGTTTAAACTCAAAAGAACGATATAAGAGGTTATTAATCGGTCTAACATTTTCTTGTTTTACTTTGTCTGAAATATAGTTCGATAACCCAAAGTAATTGAAAGGGTCTATCAACACTACTAATACCATCCATAGTATTAATGGGATAGAAAAAAGTCCTATTCTAACTATAAGTTTATTTATCAAAAGTGTGTATATATTTAAGTCGTTTTAAGGGATTATTTAAAATTGAAAGTATATAAAATTTTGTACCTGACCATGCGGTCCAAAAAACAAGATGAGTATAATTAAAATATAGTATACACCCCATCGGAAAGGTAAGCTCCATCGACTCAACTGTTCCCAAATATTCCCTTTTCGTTCATAAAAATGATACAATTCCATGATTGCTATAAACACAAGTATTCTTGCCAGTTCAATTTCTTTCAAACCAATACCTCTAAACTTGAGTGCAATAGCTTGTACATTGGTATAGTCACCTACATCAATAAACATGTTTTGTAAAATATAAAAGGCATCTGAAACGGAGTTTGCTCTAAAAAACACCCATCCTATGCAAACCAATATAAAGGTTGTTAATAATTTAAAGTACTTATTGGCAGTATGCCCCATAATGGAACTAAAACTCCATTTAACATTTCTCTTCCAGAAATTTTCAAGCACAATTAATACCCCATGATATGCTCCCCAGATCACAAAAGTCCAATTGGCTCCGTGCCATAAACCACTCACCAAAAACGTAATGAATAAATTGGTATAGTGCCTAGAAATAGAAACTCTACTTCCACCTAGTGGAATATACACATAATCTCTGAACCAAGTTGAAAGAGAAATGTGCCAACGTCGCCAAAACTCGGTAATAGACTTAGAATAATAAGGTCTGTTGAAATTGGTCATCAACTCAAAGCCGAATAACTTAGCTGTACCAATAGCAATATCTGAATATCCAGAAAAGTCGCAATAAATCTGAATTGCAAAGAAAAATGATCCAACCAATAATGGAACTCCCGTATAACTTTCAGGATTATTAAAAACTGTATCTACAAGAATGGCAACATTATCGGCAATAACCACTTTTTTGAACATTCCCCAAAGAATAATTTTCAATCCAAGCCGTGTATTATCGTAATCAAAATGACGAATTTTTTGAAATCGTGGAATTAAATTCCTTGCTCGTTCTATCGGGCCAGCTACTAACTGTGGAAAGAAGCTCACAAAAGCAAAAAATGCAATGATGTCCTGAGCAGGTTCTAATTCTTTCCGATAAATATCTATCGTATAACTCAAGGTCTGAAACGTATAAAAACTAATTCCGACGGGTAAAAGTATCTGTAAAGTATTGATATTTAAGCTGACGCCAAACAGACTAAAACTATCAATAAAACTTTCTACAAAAAAATTATAATATTTAAAAAAGCCTAGAAAACCTAAATTAACTAATAAACTAATGCCTAAAAGCCACTTACGTTTCGATTGCTTTTCTGTTTTGTATACCTGTGAACCAACATAATAATCAACAAAAGAACTAACTATTATCAAAGACAAAAATCGCCAATCCCACCAGCCATAAAAAATATAACTCACTATCAGTAAGAAGAAGTTTTGCACCTTCAAATTACGTTGAAATACAAACCAGTACAACAAAAAAACTACTGGTAAAAAAACTAGAAATGTAAATGAGTTAAATAACATGCTCTCTGTGCGAGTTAGAAGGTAATTTTTCTACTTTTATTCCTTCTTTTATCATATAATCATAACCTGCTTCTACCCTTACCTTTAGGTCTAACGGCATTTCATCTAATCTGATCCAATAAGCATGTACATTCAGCTTGTCGTACATTTTTTTTAAATTAACTAGTGCTGTTGATGTAAATCCACAAACATGGACTGGATGAATTTGGTATTTGATAAATGCTATTTCCAAAATAGAGTCAAATTGTTCCACCTTACAAGCCAACAGGCTTTCAATATCTTGCAAATTTTCTTTGGATTCGGCTCTATGCGAAATATAAATCAATTTTAACTGGCTATGTTTTTCTTTAATTTGACGAAGCAACGATAAATAAGAGGTCTTACGCAACATATGTTTCTCTACATAAGGAGAACCAATAATATACATCGTATCATCCATAACTGTGCTATCACACTTGGCTATTTTTGATTTTATAACACTAAACTTATTCTCATAAATAGTTTGCTGCGGTAATGCTTTTAATTGAAAACTAGAAAACAAATGAATCGGCTGTTCGATTTGTCCTCCTAAACCAAATAAATATTTAGCCACTTTTGCTTTTTGGTAAGGCTTATTTTTAGTATTATGAAATGTGTTTGGATATTTAATATAGTTATTTTGAACCGCTATTGTAGCTAGGCCGTCATCTAATAGGATGAGTTCTTCACAATCTAAATTTTGTGCAAAAACTCGAATATTCCAAGGAATAAAATCCCCCATAAACACTCGATCAAACTGTTTAATTTGTTTCTTTAGCTTCCGAAGCAACCATAAATCTCTAAGAAAATTGATGCTTAATTTACTTCTTTTTATATAAAAGACTTTTTCCCAATTCGTGGTATTAACCATTGAAGCAATCTGTGCATTTGTATTTTGATTATCCAATAACTTAATTACCAAAATATTTATATCTGCTTTAAATGTAGCTCTCGCCTCCAAAGCATTGAGCATTTGAAAAGGAGAATTAATAATAAATATTTGATTTGACATAGTAAAAAAATATTTCTATTAAAGGCAGTGTAAGTGGTCGGACAAATTTATTAAGAATTGGTTGGTCTTAGTAACCAAGGCATTTTATACACTTTATAACTTAAAAAGAATGTTAATACACTTATAAAAATCATAGAGATCAACGTAGCATAAGCTGCACCAATAGCATCATATTTCATAATCAAAATATAATTTAATCCCATATTTAAAATTCCGTTTAAAATAGTAAGTCCTGCTAATAAATGAGCTTTTTTCTCATAGAAAATAAATCCACAAAAAGATTTATAGATACCTAAAAATGCGTATCCCAAGGCAATCCAGATTATATACTTTTTGGCACCAACATATAAAGGATTTTGTATATAAAACTCAAACACATAAGGAAATACGAAGCCAACTAAAAGAGCAGAACCTATAAAAAACAACCACGAGGCATATATTATTTTAACTAATTTAATTTTATCCGCATAGGATGGGTTCTTTAACTTTGAAAACAGAAAAGGAGTCCACGCTTTTTCAAATGCTGCTTGAAGAATCATGATAATCATTCCGATTTGATACCCAACCATATAAATTCCCAGCGTTTCTTTTCCACAAAGAGCATCAACGAAAAAAATATCAGCTTTGTTAATAATTAGTGTGCCTATATTGTGTAAAATAAGAGGCATACCAAACAAAAGTGCCTTTTTAGTATCCTTCCAGTTTAAATCAAAAGATAAATATCCCTGTTGATATAGTAGTACAATACCCAATAAAAAGACAATACCGTTACTTAGGACAATTCCACCAATTCTTCCTTCCCAATTCATGTCAAACGACACTACAAACAACAATGATAAGCCTACATTAAGTACTGTCCACCCTATTTGATATAAAGAAAATAAAAATGGTTTATTGAGATTTCTGACCAACTGTAAAAAAATGGCAGGCACGTAGGCGAAATAGGCAAAGAGCGGAAAAAGGAGTATTAATATTTTAGGTAAATCAAATAAATCTGCCCAAAAACTAGCTGTAAAAAAGGCGAGAACAGAAAAAAGAACAACACTAATACTTGGAATCACTGCTGACGAACTAAGTAGTGTTTTGAAACTATCTTTCTCTCTTTGAAAAAAATCGATACTGGTTAAATGCTGGCTTCCAAACAATACGATGGGTTCTAAAAACCTCAAAATTACTTGAGCCACATACAATTTCCCTAAATCTTTAGGTTCAATATATCCCGTCAATATGGGTAATAATAAAAAGGGGATGCTAGCATTAAAAAAACTAGCAAGCGTATAAATACTAAGTGATTTTAATAAACTACTGTTTTTAAATTTCAAGCCACATCTCTTTTATCTATCTTTAAGTAGTAGGTCAGAAAAATTAATATAATAACCGCCTTCAAAACCTCCAAAAAAGTCATAAAAACCTCCTGATCGTCAGTATTTTACGCTTTTTTTGAAGGTTGGCGTTATTATATAAGTAATTTTGTCCGACCGCTTACCTACCATTGTTGAATCGGTTGCTGTATTAATTGTTCTAGCTGACGGTTAAAAGGATGAAAGTAATTTTCTAATTCTTTTTCAACTAGAGGATCAATGCGTGGATATTCTTTTCCCAGTTTTTTATTTAAATAATGGATAATTCTCCATGGTAAACTTGCTCCAAATAGTTTTTTTGAATAATATTCTAGTGGTATGGATGCTGGTTGAAATCCCTCGTTTCTTTTCGTTCGGTTCAACTCTGAAAACTCGTTTTTGATCTCTAAAAAGGAGGCTAACTTTTCCAATTCGGTATCTTTATCTTGTTTGAATGACTCAAAAATCACAAAGTGCATTTGGTCTAAAGAAAAATACTGTAAATAGCGTTTCACCTGTTCCACATATACGCTTCTACGTTTATAATCTCGATAAATATTAGCTTCTAAAACCTTATGATTCAACCTCAAACAATCTTCAAAAGATAGATATTCATTTCCATTCCTTATACAATGCCAATAATGTGAATATGTACGATGAACTGGATTTCTGAAAATCCAAACCAATTTTATATTCGGATTAAAATGATAAATCTTTTCTGCTACATCTGGTTGGTAACTATATGCAGGCGTTTTTTCGCCTCTCTTTTTAGACTTTGAGAAAGAAGAAAAATGCTTCGCATACCAATTCAATCCTTTTTTATAATTTTTAGGGTTATTGAAATAATGAACTTCATGAAACGGACAGGCTATATCTGTATTGGTCTGAAGATGGCGAACCAGTGTAGTGGTTCCTGCTTTCATCGCCCCTACTACTAAAAAATCTAAATTAAAATCGTTCATTATCGTCTACACAATTTATGTACATTCACTCTACGTAGGATTTATCAAAGATGATTTGATTACACGAACAACTGTGCTTAATTCTTCTGTGGTAATTCCTGCTGAACACGGAATACTCAAACAGTTTTGGTAAACCTCATTTGAAATATCCTTTTGCTGAATATATAAATCATTTTTAAACATGCGTAGCTGATTCATCGGTTTCCAAAAAGGACGAGCTTGTATCGCATTTTCGTTTAACGATTTTAATAATACTTTCTGTTGCATTGTTTTTATAGTGAACAACCATTGATTGGTGTCTACGTTTGAAGTTATTTCTTGGAAATCAATATGGTCATTTTTTAAATGCTGATAATAGAAATCTGCAATTTCTTGTTTCCGCTTAAGTATATCTGACAATTGTTCCATTTGAGCAACCCCCATCGCTGCAAGTACATTGACCAAACGATAATTATATCCTATTTCATCGTGGATATATTCCATTCGATCAGCTTTTGCTTGTGTTGTCAAATGTTTGGCTTTTTTCGCTAATACTTCATCGTTCGTTACAATAACACCACCGCCACCTGTTGTAATAATTTTATTTCCATTAAAACTAAAACAACCAAATCTCCCAAAAGTACCTGCATGTTGTCCGTCATAATAAGACCCTAAGGCCTCTGTTGCGTCTTCTACTACTTCGAGATGATATGTTTGGACGATGTCCATAAATCGTTTCATATCTACCATATTACCCAAGACATGAACGGGCATAATAGCCTTGATTCTACGGTTGTCTGATTTTAGGTATAATCCATCTTTTTTTAGGATCGTCTGATTCGCTAAAAAATCTTCCAACACATCTAAATCCATCTGCCATGTACTAGCATCAACATCTATCAAAATAGGATCGGCGTTACAATATTTGATACTATTAATAGAAGCAATAAACGTAATATTTGGAGCAATCACATAATCGTCATTTTCGACACCTGCTAACAATAAACTGATGTGTAGTGCTGCTGTTCCGTTAGATGTAGCAACTCCGTATTTTGCTCCTACAAAGGCAGCTACTTTTTCTTCAAACGCCGTTACATACGAACCCACTGAAGAGATCCAATTGGTATCTAAACAGTCTTTGATATATTTCCATTCATTCCCATTCAGATGTGGAATTGATAAAGGGATCATACGTTGTAAATTTCGTGTTTGTAAGCTTTTAAGTTGTCTTTATGGTCAAACCATTTGATGGTTTCGGCAATTCCTGTTTCCAAATCAAACTGCATTTCCCAATCCGTCAAGGCTTTAATTTTGGAATTGGCTCCGTATAACCTAAACACTTCGCTTTTAGAAGGACGCATACGTTCTTTATCTTGAACGATTACGGCCTTTGGGTTGATTTGATTAATCATTGTTTGAGCCAAAGTTCCGATAGATATTTCACTTTGAGTTGCAATATTAATTTCTTCTCCAATCGCTTTTTCAGATCGAGCTATGGCTTCAAACCCTCGGACTGTATCTTTTACGAAGACCAAGTCTCTTGTTGGAGTCAAATCACCCAATTTAATTTCTTCCATACCATTTAATAACTGAGTAATAATGGTAGGAATGACAGCTCGTGCCGATTGTCGTGGCCCATATGTATTGAACGGACGGACAATAGTAACAGGCATATCAAAAGAGCGATAAAAGGACTCGGCTATTCGATCCGCTCCAATTTTAGTGGCACTATATGGAGATTGTCCTTGAAACGGATGTTTTTCATCAATCGGAATATATTGAGCTGTTCCATATACTTCGGAAGTAGATGTTACCAAAACTCTTTCGATATTCAACTGTCGAGCGGCTTGCAGAATATTTAACGTTCCTTTTATATTAGTATCTACATAACTATCAGGAGAATGGTAACTATAAGGAATAGCAATTAGTGCCGCTAAATGAAAGACCCAATCACAACCTTCCATAGCTATCCGAACACCGTTGGGGTCACGGACATCTCCCATAAATATTTCTATATTGGCTAATTTTTCTTTTGGAAATGTATCTAACCAACCATAAGAATTGAATGAATTATACAAACAAAACGCCTTCACCTGATAACCACAATCCAACAAATGCTCTACTAAATGACTACCAATGAAACCATCTGCTCCTGTTACTAATATTTTTTTGCTCATTGTCTACTTATTTACGTTGTTTGTTCAACGATTAATTTTTAAGCACTTTATTCCTATTTAATTGAATACCTTTTTTAGACTTAGATGTTAGAATTTTGATATTCTTAAAACGATTATCTTCAATTTTCATATCCTTACTGTCTGTAGAAAAAGTACCTTCTATTCGTATGCCGTTATTATTTTGTTTTCCTTTTTTCTCAAAGGTATTGCCTTTAACAGATACTTTATCCATTTTATATGGTTTTCTCGCTAAAAAAGTAATACAATCACCCGCACAATTTCTAAAAGTATTGGACTCGACATGTAATCCAATAAATTCTTTGCGCCCTTTAGTGTAAGGCATATTGTATATATAAATTCCTGAACTGTATCCTTCGCTAACCTCTCCTCTCAATTCATTCAAATCAACTTCGTTGTTCAAGATATTTATATCTGATTTTGAACCATAATGAGTTGTTCCGTAATAAAAACAGTCAACACCTCTCACCTTATTTTTTTGAATGGTTATATTTTTTTCAGAATTACCTGTTGCACCAATTGCTATATAAAAGTCTCCTTTTTTGAAATTGTAAACTTCTATACTATTATTTTCAACTCTTGTATTTTCAGTATCATCTATGCGGATAGCTATTGTTTGCCAAGGTTTTTTGAGCCAGTTTTGACCGTTTATACGGATATTGTTGTCCTTGATTATATAATCTTTAAGCATACTTTTACCTTTTCTACGAACAATACCATAAAGATATACATCTAGCTTATTAGATTCTATGGTTACATGATGAGGTTCAAATGATTCAAATTCCGCTTCGTTAGATATATCTATTCCTCGTCCGCCAATAAATTGATTGTTTTTAATGAGAACATTCGAGGATTCACAATTAATCGTACTGCCTCCTTGTAGTTCATAAGTCAATTTACTATTCAACAATTGTACACCATCACAATACAAAAATGATAGATGCGTAGAGATACCTCTTGTCCCTACAGATTCTAGTTTATCGACTACAACAGCAGTTGAACGATAAAACCAGATTCCTTCATTGTGTATGCCTTGCATTTTACACCTACGAAAAGATACCGTATCACACCTTTCAATATTTACGGCAACACAATTTCTTGCTGCTTGAAAGTCGTCAATATATGGAGTGGGAATAGTCGAAAGATGGTTGACGATTTGACAATCATCAAATATTAAGCCTTGTACATTTTTAAATTTTAATGTATTGGCGTGTGGTAATGCTTTTGTAAAATTCTTTATTGCCTTTTGTCGATTACCATCAAATATGATGTTCTCGAATCGTATATTTTGATTTCCTTTGTTATGTTCTATGTTCGTAAATAATGTTGTCGGATACCCACCTCTTTGTCCTTTTGGAGCAAAATTATATTTCCCTATTATTCGTACATTTCCTCTACCTACGACTGTTGTATTAGAAGACACAAAAATTGTTTTCGCCAAAAAATAAGTTCCTGATTCTATAATCAGCACTTTTTGAGATCGTGCTGCCTCATTTACAGCTTTTTGAAAAACCTTGCTGATGTCTCGATTTATCCCGATTGGGGTATTGCCCAAAAAGTCCGAAAAGTAAATTTCTGTATTTTTCCTAACCTGATCTATATCAACCTTTGATTTTGATTTACAACCACATACCGAAGAAACATACAGGATAATCAGATAGAAAAAAATAGATTTATTCATTTTGGATTGTGGTATTTGAAAAAGATAGATTGAACTGTTTTACCGTTATATTTGACTTTTCTTGAGCAAATACTCTGCAAATCCCCAATCTTCAGGCGTATCTAAATCGATAGCATACTTTGCCTCCATTACAAATTTCTTTACCCGACTGAATTCTGATATTTGCTTTTTTTTCAGTGTCTCTACGTCAATAATATAAATTGACCCATTATATTCATATACTACTGGACAATCTTGCCTGCGTGTAAAGTTACCTTTTTTAGATTTTTCTAAGAAGCCTGCCTCATTTTCTTCCACTAACACATAATATGGATTAGAAGTAGTTTCAACGACAGAGACGATCATTTCAGGTTGGTATTGTTCAAAATCTGATATGGCTTGTTGCAGATGTTCTGTCTTCCGAAAAGGCGAAGTAGGTTGTAGTAGCATTATTTTTTTAAAAATGTGTCCTTGTTGTTCATAATGATGTATTGCGTGTATCAACACATCATAAGTGGTGGCAGTGTCCGTTGCTAAAGTAGCAGGTCGGATAAAAGGAATAGTTATGCCTGTTTGTTCAGAAATTGATTTTATTTCATCATCGTCGGTACTAACGCATATTTGATTGTTAGGAAAAATCGTTTGTGCTATTTCTATTGAGTAGTGTATTAATGGTTTTTGCCCTAATGTCTTAACATTTTTTCGTGGAATGCCCTTTGATCCTCCACGAGCAGGAATGACAACTAACGTATCTGTGTACATAGATTAAAAATTAATATGCTTAACGTCATTCTGTGCCTTTTCAAAATCTTCATGCTTTCCAACGTCCAACCAGTACCCGAGAATAGGAAAATGAACTACTTTTTGACCATTTTCGATTAAAGCATCCATCAAATCAGTAGCATTGAAGTGGCTATTTTTAGGAATTAATTTCAAATGGTTTTTTTTAAATATATATATTCCTGCATTAGAATAATAGGTATAGGTGGGTTTTTCTTTAAGTGCCTTGATACGATCTCCGTCCGTTTCAATAACGCCGTACGGAATTTTTACTTGGTAAGGTGTCGTTGCCACAATCATATCACCATCCATTTCTAGTAATGCCTCGAATAAATTTTCAAAATCAATATTCGTCAAAATATCAGAGTTCATTACCAAAATATAGTCATTTTCAAATGACTCCACCAATCCAACAGCACCTATTGTCCCCAAGGGTTGATCTTCTTCTACATAAGAAATATGCATTTCTCTATCTTTCCCGTCTTCAAAATAATCAATTAGTTGTTGACCCAAATATTTAATGGAAATTGTAAGATTTTGAATACCATATAAGCGCAAACGATCTATATTATATTCAACAATAGGTTTTCCACCAACTTTCAATAAGGGTTTGGGGGTGTCTAGTGTCAAGGGTCTCAAACGAGTACCTTTTCCGCCTGCCATAATTACAGCATCTATGGGTAAATAAGCCCGTTGTGATCTAAAGTTAATGATTTCTACGATAGTATCATTTTCATCTAAAACAGGAATAATTTTATAGTTTTTACTTCTCCATTCTTTCATTTGAGTAAGAGAAAATGCTCCTTTTCTAAAAAATTTAGGTTCTGATTGAACGAAACTGGAAATAGCATCGTCTAAACCCAATCCTTTAATCAACCCTCGACGAATATCCCCGTCAGTTAATGCACCAATTAGTTTGCCTTTTTTATCTGTCAAAAACAAAATAGCATCTGCGGCTAACTGATCTAGGCGTGCTAAGACGTCTCGAACAGACCAATCGGATGTAATGAGATGTTTTTCAATCATATCTATAAAAATCGTTGAGGATTACCTACTACTTTTCCATTGTTTGGTATATCAGAAATAATAACTGCACCTGCGCCTATAACTACGTTTTCGCCTATGACCACTCCTTCTTTTACAACTGCTCTAGCTCCAATAAAGCTATTTTGACCAACTGTTACATTGCCACACAAAACAGCTCCTGGTGCAATATGGCTAAATTCACCTATTACGCATTCGTGTTCGATGACACAGCTTGTATTACAAATAACGCCTTTTCCTATTGTACACATGGCATTTACTTGAACATTTCCCCCGATCATAATTCCACTTTTCAACGTTGCTGTATTTGAAATAAATGCAGTGTTATGAATAGCATTAATAGCTTTTTGATGATTTTCTTTTTCTATATATTCAAGTGTTTGCCTCCGTATTTGATTTGCTCCAATGGCTACAAAATATTGATATTCTTGTAGTTGTTTTAGTATTTGTTGATCTCGTTCATGACCAAAATACGATAAATTGTATGGATTTAGTTTTTTTTCTGTCAATTCGCAATATCCAACACTTTTAATTTTTTGTGAATGGAGAATGTCTAGCACTACATATGCGTGTCCAGAGTAACCAATGATGATGGTTTGATTTCTTCTATCCATTTAACTCTTCTCTATTTTAAATAGCGAATATAGTTTTTCAAGAATCAGTTTGCTACTTTTTATCTTATGTTGATAAACATTTTTTCCTTGATATTCCTCTTCACTAATGGCTGCTACAGCGTTTAAAATAGCTTCTTTATTGACTGGTACATCAATGGTGTTTTCACTTTGAGTTCTTCCTTTTTGTCGATCTCCAAGATTGATGACATATTTTCCAAAGGAGGCCGCTTCGATAATTCCACTAGAAGTATTTCCTAATAAAAAAGTGCAATGTTTGATACACGAAAAATAGCCTAGTGTTCCAAAGTTTTCAATTCCTATAATACTACTATTTCTTGAAATTAGCTGATCCAATTCTTTACGAATAATCATACCCATTGTATCTGCATTGGGCATCGTAACAACAATTTGGTAGGTTTTGGACAGTTGTTGTAAGGCATTTGACAATTCTTGAGCATACTGATAATTTCTTTCTACAGAAACGGTTTCTGGATGAAACGTCGTTAAAATAGTAGGCTTAGATAAATCGATATGCCATTTATCTTTGAACTCGTCAATAGTTAGCAAGCGTAGATTTTGTAGATTATCGAGGCTTAAAGCTCCCACATTGAATACATGATTTTTCTTAGCTCCTAACTTAATGACTCTATCGGCATACATTTTAGTAGATGTAAAATGATATTCAGCCATTATAGTTATAGTGTGTCTAAATTTATTATCAATGGCACCAAGGGTGGTTTCACCTCCATGTATATGTGCAATAGGTATATTAAATGGTACGCTTGCAGCAACTGCGGCAAACATTTCATAACGATCTCCCAATGCAAAAACAAGATCTATTCTGTTTTTATGCTGTTTCCAAAATGAAGAAAAATTTATGATTGTATTTCCAATAGCATTAGAAATAGCTGTTTCAGAATCACCTAAAATTAAGGATTCTATAGTTTCTATATTTTCAAATCCGTCAGCTTTTATTTGATCTAAAGTGTACCCATGAAAATGAGATAGATGTGTTCCAAAGGCAATGATACTTAGTTCAAAGTTTGAGTCAGCCGTAAATGCTTTCAACAACGGTAGATAAATTCCGTAATCGGCTCGTGAACTTGTTAATACTGCAATTCTCATATAATATCGCTCATTGTCAATTTAGTGTCTTCTGCTAAAGATTTTGTCAAAGAACATCCTATTATTTTCGATACATCCATGGGAGAAATTCCATCTCCAGGTCGTTTCATAATCAAATCATCTTTAGTGAGAATATGACCGATAGGTAATTTCTTAGATAAATGAATACTTTTTCGAGCAACTTTTATATTTTTTTGCTCTGATTCTGAAGGTTGCTTGATACCATCACCCAATGCTATTTCTATATTCCGAATAGCAGTAACCATTGCTTTCAATTCAGTAGGTTCTAAAGAGGCTCGATGATCTGGTCCTTCCATATTTCGATCTAATGTAAAGTGCTTTTCGATACAAGTTGCCCCTCTTGCTACGGCCGCTATTGGAATTTCAATCCCAAGTGTATGATCTGAATAACCAACAGATATTTTAAAAGCATCCGCAATGGTATTCATGGCTGTCAGGTTCACATCTTGCATTGGGGTTGGATATTCTGTATTGCAATGAAGCACTGTAACATCACTTTGTTTGATACCATTTTCATATAAAACAGTTAACGCTGCTTCTATTTCTCCTAGAGTAGACATTCCCGTAGAAAGAATAACGGGTTTTTGCTTCGATGCTATTTTTTGTAAATAAGGTAAATTGGTAATTTCACCAGAAGGAATTTTGAATATATCTATACCCAGTTCTACCAATAAATCAATACTTTCTAGATCAAAAGCAGTGGATAAAAAACGGACTTTTTTTTGTTGACAATAATCTATCAGTTCTTCATGCATTGCTTCGTCCAATTCCAGTTTTTTGAGCATATTAAACTGACTATCGTCCTCATCACCTATATTTACTGCTTGATAAGCTGCTTTTTTGGCTAATGTACTCACCAGTTTTTCTGCTTTGAATGTTTGAAACTTTACATAATCTACCCCTGCATTTGCTGCCACGTCTATGAGCTTTTTAGCAATTTCAATATCTCCATTGTGATTGACACCCGCCTCAGCAATGATTAATACTTTATTCATATTTTAAAGTTTATAAACACTACGACAAATATACTAAATCCTTTATGTGTTTCGGATCAAACTTGCCAAAACAACTGATTTCCGAGTTTCTTCTATTCCAAAGCCTTTTCCTGACAAAATATGTTCGTAGCTTTTGGTATGGAGTTCGGTAAACCCACCACTAAATTCAAATTCTTCCGTTCCTATTTGTAAAGACCGATATGTACGCGCACCAGTAGCTCGGATATGTTCGGGTATGTTCTCATAATCAACACTTAGCGTCCAACTGACATTGGCTTTTTCCAATTGAAGTTGTCCGACTGCTTTAGATTTATTGTGTTCGATCACGGTACTTTTTTTTACATCTCCAAATATCCAAATCAACATATCAAAAAAATGAATACCGATATTGGTGGCAATACCACCCGACTTGGATACATCGCCTTTCCAACTTTGATGATACCAGCGACCACGAGAGGTGTAATATTGTAAATCCACATTAAAAATCTCATCTTTAGGAGCAGCCTTAATTTTTCGTTGAAGCTCGATAACACTTGGATGCAAACGCAACTGCAAAATATTATAAATCTTACCTGAATATTCAGCTTCTATTTCTTGTAAGGCATCTACGTTCCAAGGATTCAATACGATGGGTTTTTCACAAATCACATTGGCTCCTATTCGTAAACCAAAGCGAATATGTGCATCGTGTAGATAGTTAGGTGAACAAATACTCACATAATCAATTGGAATTCCTTTTCGACGTAATTTTTCTACATGACGATCAAAGCGTTCAAATTCAGTAAAAAAATGGGCTTCTGGAAAATAACTGTCTAAAACCCCTACTGAATCGAATGGATCAAGTGCGGCTAGTAGGTTTCCGCCGACAGCTTTAATGGCTTTCATGTGGCGTGGTGCAACATAGCCTGCTGCGCCAATGAGTATAAAGTTTTTCATAGTTGTATGCTACTGAGGCGCAAAGGCACAGAGTTTTTTTTGAGGTTTTTATATTCTTTTGCCATTGGCAAAACGGTGAATGCCTTGTTTTAGTAATGGTACATTAAAGTTGATTAAATAACCGAGTGGCTTATCTAATAATTTTAAATGACTAATAACTTGAGCTTCCCAAACAGGATTTGGTAAATCGACAGCTTTCAATTCACAAATGATTTGATCTTCAATTAGTACGTCTAGTCGCAAACCTTCTTCAAATTCAATATTGTCGTACTTAATTGGAAAGGATACTTGTCGTTGGTATTGTAAACCTCTTTTTCCTAGTTCATGACAAAAACACACTTCATATATTTTTTCTAATAGTCCTGGCCCTAGTTCTTTATGTACTGCTATGGCAGCTCCTATTATTTTCGTTCCAATTTCATTCAGATGAGATGGTATAGATTGATAGTTTTTATGTTCGTAGTTCATAATGGGTTCTTCTAGTTTCAAACTTTGTATCTCCGTGTTTCTGTAGCAGTTGTTTTCTTTAAGTGTATATTGCTCCCCACTTTCAGGACAAGCAGCCAGACCATTTTCGTCAAATTCTAAACGATGACCATAAGCACTCATCCAACCAATTTGCTTGGCGGGATTTCCAATAACAAGTGCATAGTTTGGTATATTTTTAGTCACGACAGCACCTGCGCCAATAAAGGCATATTGACCTATATTATGTCCACAAACAATAGTTGCATTTGCACCAATAGTTGCGCCTTTACCTACGTGGGTTCGGGTATATTGTCCTCTTCGATTAATGGCACTACGTGGGTTGATAATATTAGTAAACACCATAGAAGGGCCTAAAAATACGTCATCATCACAGGTGACTCCTGTATAAATGGAAACATTGTTTTGAACTTTAACATTGTTACCTAAAACGACGTCAGAGGCGACAAAAACATTTTGACCAAGATTACAATTTTCACCTAGAATAGCATTAGACATAATATGACAAAAGTGCCATATTTTGGTATTATTCCCAATCCTACAACCTGCATCAATAACAGCGGTTGGGTGGGCATAAAAGGAAGGTGTTGCGTTTTCTATTTTGATAAGATTACTAAGACTTTCTATTTGAAAGAATATTTGTAGTTATCGTCCAAAGTCGTCTGATACTCGAACAATATCATCTTCATTAGAAGGATTTTGAGGGTCAGTATGCTGCCATATTTCAGCGATGATACCCCATGTATCTAGTCCAACCAAACGATGTCGTTGTCCACAATTGAGACGGATCACATCTCCTACTTCTTTGGTTTGAACGTCGGTTTGTTTATCATTTTCACTGATAACCACTCCAGCACGATTCTCAACCACTTTCCATATTTCAGCACGGCGATGATGATACTGCCATGACAATCGTTTTTCTGGAGCTACGACTAATATTTTTGGACTTAATTTTTGTTTACCAACAGCAATTTCACCTTGTTCCTCTTTAAAATAAATATCCACAAACTGCTGTGTTTGATTTTCATCTATGACAAAAAAACCTCCCCAAGGACGCGTTTGGTCACTATTGATAATATTAAATCCTCTGGCTTCTATTTTCTTTTGTACTATTTCAAAAATCTCTGTTTTTGAAGTAGATTTGGTTGATATGTCCAT
>JAHDFQ010000002.1:15201-37851 GCA_020628085.1 Saprospiraceae bacterium | reverse complement strand
TATATCACCATTCCAGCAGCTACAGTACGATTCGTACCTTCATCTACTAAAATGATACTTCCTGTAATTCTATTTTGGCGATATGGGTCAGCAAATAATGGCTTCGTTGTTCTCAACACCACTCTCGCTATATCATTGATACCAATATTCAAATCTTCTTGATTACGGTGTAAGGTATTGATATCTAATTTATAGCGAATTTCTTTCACTAGGCAGCGAGCTTCTTGCGTCGTGTGTAGTACTTTATATTTTCCACGTTGTTGAAGACTTTTACTTTCATCAAACCAACATAACATCACTTCAAGGTCTTGAGTAACTTCGGGAGTATTATTTTCTCGAACAATCATATCACCTCGACTGACATCGACATCATCTTCTAACAACATGGTGACGGACATGGGTGCGTGTGCTGTTTCTAGTTCACCATCGTAAGTATCAATTTTCTTAATTCTTGAAGAAAAACCTGATGGTAATAAACGGACTTTATCTCCTTTTTTGAAAACGCCTCCTGCTATTCGTCCTGAATAACCACGATAATCATGAAATTCATTAGTATTTGGGCGAATCACATATTGTACAGGAAAACGACAATCAATATGATTATGATCGCTACCAATATGTACATTTTCCAGAGAATACATTAGCGTGGCTCCTCTATACCAATCCATTGCTTCTGATTCTTCTACCACGTTATCTCCATTTAAAGCAGAGATTGGAATAAAATCCATATCTTTAATATCCAATTTAGATGCCCATTGCGAAAACTCGTCTTTTATAGCATTATAGGCATCTTCTTTATAATCTACCAAATCCATCTTATTGACACAAATAATCAAATGTGGAATTTGTAATAAAGAAGCAATAATGGCATGGCGACGCGTTTGTTCTACCACCCCATTACGAGCATCTATCAAAATAAGGGCAACATTTGCAGTTGATGCACCTGTTACCATATTTCGAGTATATTGAATATGACCAGGTGTATCGGCGATTATGAATTTACGTTTTGGTGTAGCAAAATAGCGATAGGCTACATCAATGGTAATTCCTTGCTCTCTTTCTGATTTCAAGCCATCCGTCAATAAAGCTAGATTGACTTCCGACTCACCACGACGCAAACTACTTGCTTCGATGGCTTCCATCTGGTCTTGAAATATTGATTTACTATCATATAATAATCGACCGATTAATGTGGACTTTCCATCATCTACCGAGCCTGCTGTTGTGAATCTTAATAATTCTGAATTTTCCATTTTCTATTTTTTGACGTGTTAACGTGCTCATGTGTTCGTGTGTTAATGTGCTTACAAGTCTTGATATTTAAATGTTGACTATAAGTAATTACTAACATGAACACGTGAACACCTGCGCACTTGAACAGATTTTAAAAATACCCTTGTTTTTTACGATCTTCCATAGATGTTTCTGAACGCTTATCGTCGGTTCGTCCACCACGTTCGGTCATCCGAGTTGTCGCTACTTCTTCAATAATTTTTTCTACAGAATCCGCCTGTGAAGGCCAGACTCCTGTACAAGTTACATCTCCGATTGTACGACATCGCACCATCATTTCTTTGACTTCTTCCTCTGGTCGTTTTGGTATAAATTCTGAATCTGCTAAGAGAACTCCATCTCTTTCGAAGACTCTGCGTTTGTGTGCAAAATATAAACTTGGTAATTCTACTTTTTCTAAAGCGAGGTATTGCCAAACATCTAACTCTGTCCAATTACTGATTGGAAATACACGGAAGTGTTCGCCATAATGTTTGCTTCCGTTGAATAGGTTCCATAGTTCAGGTCGCTGATTTTTAGGATCCCATTGTCCGAACTCATCACGATGTGAGAAGAATCGTTCTTTGGCACGTGCTTTTTCCTCGTCTCTACGAGCACCACCTAAAGCAGCGTCATATTTTCCTTTTTCTAGAGCTTCTAGTAACGCTGTTGTTTGTAATCCATTTCTACTAGCATTAAAGCCTTTTTCTTCGGTCACCAAACCTTGATCTATAGCTTCTTGGACAGATCCTACGATCAGACGAGCCCCCGTTCTTTTGACCAGATCATCTCTATATTGTATTGTTTCTGGAAAATTGTGACCTGTATCTATATGTAATAATGGGAAAGGAATCCGAGCTGGGTAGAAAGCTTTTTGCGCTAAATACACCATCAAAATAGAGTCCTTACCTCCCGAAAACATCAGAACAGGATTCTCAAACTGTGCCGCTACTTCTCGAAGGATAAAAATCGACTCCGATTCTAGCTCTCTAAGGTGATTGAGTTGATAGTTCATTTTAAAATGTGTTAACGTGTTCACGTGTTAATGTGCAGCTATTATTTTTCCTAATTAAGCTTTAGTACATTACTCGTTTACATTTTATAATTTAATGATTGGTTCTATATATTTAAATATGGCTTCAACGGATTCTTCGACCGTCATATCCACTGTTTTTATTTCTAAGTCTGGATTTTGAGGCGCTTCATAGGGTGAATCTATACCTGTAAAGCCCTTTATTTCTCCTTTTCTTGCTTTCTTATACAGTCCTTTGACGTCTCTTGTTTCACAAACTTCTAAAGGTGTGTTGATATAAATCTCAATAAAGTCTTTCTTTCCAATAATTTGACGTGCAAAATTACGTATTTCAATCGTCGGACTGATAAACGAATTGAGGGTAATAATACCTGAATTGAGGTATAATTTTGCGACTTCTGCAATACGTCGAATGTTTTCCTGTCGGTCTTCTATTGTAAAGCCAAGATTATTATTTATTCCAGATCTAATATTATCACCATCCAATACTTGTGCAAAAAAACCTTCATTATACATCTTACGCTCTAAGGCTTCCGCTATGGTACTTTTACCTGAACCAGATAAGCCTGTTAACCACAAAACCTTACTATTTTGTTGTAAACGCTTTTCCCGATCTTTTCGTTGTAGTAATCGATCAAAAATAGGATGGATATTCGTGGATTCATTCATTTTCTAAGTGGTCTAATTAGAAGAGATATAATCTATATTGCTTTAAATTTGATAGTTATAAATACAATCTTATTTGCATACGAAAAATAAAAAAAACAGCTATAATCGTGCCATCTAAATAATCATATTTGGTAATTTTACATGGCTTCGCCCTTGATAAGTCGCAAAAACTTAAATTATTATAGATTTAATATTTTAAAATATAATCAACTTCTATGATGAAGTTATTTTTTCTCGATGAAGGACTGGTCTATTTCCATCCGTAAGTTACATCCGATAGATTCCAGTTCAATCATAAAGCTTTGCTTCCCCTGCTGTCTAATTAATCTTCCAGATATACCAACTAGATTTCCTCTCGTTATTTCAACTGTATCTCCTATTTCATAATCTGATTCCACTACTTGGACGGGAACTTCTTCTAAAAGTATCCTTTTTAATAAATTAATTTCTTTTTCAGGTATTGATATTAGATTTTTAGAAAAATGAACGAATTTCACAATATGCTCCGTGGATAAAACTGAAACATATTCTTGTTTGGTTATACAGACAAATACATAACAATTTATTAGTGGAAGTTGTACAACACGTTTTTTTCGTTCCCACTGCCGATACACTTTTTGTAACGGCAAATAACATTCAATCCCTTTTTGTTTCAATGCCTTATCAACTAACTTCTCTCTCTTATATCGGGTATAAACAGCAAACCATTTAGGTTTATTATTATCTAAATGGTTCTCAGATACTAAGCCTGATTTCATATAATAAAATGGTTGATTAGCTATTCTTATTACGAAGTTACTTGTTTTTTCGTTGTTGATATAAAAAGTGAAGTGGAGATGTTGAAAGTTGTGATATATGAACAATCTATCTCTGACTTATTCTATTTTTTCAACTACATCTCTTACTAATTTACGACCACCAACTAATAAAACAGCTAAGAAACCACCAAGAATCCCACCGATTATAATGGCTTTTGCAAGAGATGCATCAACTGGTTTGATTGGAGGAATAGGTGCGTCAATAATTTGAATAACTGGTGTTTGATCTCTAAGAGCAAATTCTGTTACTTCTAAATTTTTAAGGGTTTCTCCGTATAGTGTATACAAAATTTTAACCTGTGCTTCTAACTGCATAACCTTTAGTTGGTCTTTCTTGGAAAATAATCCATAGTTACGATCCTTAAAGTTAGCTAACTGATATTCTATCGACCTCAAGGCTGTTAGTGTTGAATCTGTTTTGAATTTTAGCGCATCGTAAGTATGTTGTTGTTTTTCCGTTGACTTTTTAACATAATATCTGCTTAGTTCTTCGTAAATGTCTTTCAACATTTTAATAGACAATTCTTCATGTTCTGTTTCTAAAGAAAGTGTCATAATACCTGTGGATTCAGAATTTGATGTACTTAGAAGTGACTCAATCCCTTCGTCTGGATTTCCAATAACAAAACTATGTAATTGCTTTAAGACACTGCTTTCTATGAGATCAAAAGCTGGAACACTATCATGGACAAAATAGAAATTTTTAAAACCTAATGTGTCTTCTTCCCATTTTTCATGATAGCTATATATTTCTATTAAATGATTAGCGTAAAAATCTTCTTTCCCATTTATCTCTGCATTTTTAAACAAGACAGATTGTATAATCTTTCGAGATTTTACTAGTGCAAGCATTTGCTCTACATTATAGTCTCCTCCTGCTCCTCCCAATCCAAAAGAACCTAACAAACCTGAAACAGCTCCTAAACTACTAGAAGAGCCGTCATCAACCATAAATGTTAACTTTGTAGGGTAAGTAACAGGCTTGGAAATCGCAAAAAACAACATTAGCATTATGAATGGTATCGTAATTAAAATGATTAACCATTTAAAACGCCAAAACTCTTGCCAATACGACTGAATTGTTAATAACAGTTCTTTTAATGATATTTCGTCATCATCTGGATGTTGTCCAGTAGAAGTTGTTGACATATAAAGCTATTTCGTAATGAATCGTAAAAATATGAATTTCTTTTTACACATCATAGTTCAACACAGGAGCGAGCCAGCGTTCTGCTTCTTCCAAGTTCATTCCTTTACGGCTGGCATAATCTTCTACCTGATCTTTACTGATTTGTCCTAGACCAAAATATTTGGATTGTGGATGTGAGAAATACCAACCACTGACTGACGCAGCAGGATACATGGCACAACTTTCCGTCAATTCAATTCCAGTATTTTCTTCTACATTTAACAATTGAAATAAAGTTCGCTTTTCGGTATGTTCTGGACAAGCAGGATAACCAGGTGCAGGACGAATGCCTTGGTATTTTTCGGCAACCAAAGCGGCATTGTCAAAAGCTTCATCACTTACATACCCCCAAAATTCTTTACGCACGCGCTCGTGCATGCGCTCCGCAAGTGCTTCTGCTAGGCGATCAGCTAATGCTTTTAGCATAATGGCATTATAGTCATCGTCATCTGCCTCGAATTGCTTAACATATTTTTCAATACCCAGACCAGTTGTCACAGCAAATCCTCCAATATAATCCGCTTTTTGAGTTTCTTTTGGTGCGATATAATCACTCAGGGCGTAATTGGGTTGTCCTGGTGCTTTTTGGCGTTGTTGACGTAAATGGTGCAGCAAGGCAATAACTTCTGAACGGTCATCGTCTTTATACAATTCTAAATCATCATCGTTGATAGAATTGGTTGGAAAAAATCCGATAACTGCTCGTGCAGTCAACCATTTTTCGTCAATAATCTGACGTAGTAAACTTTGAGCTTCATTGAACAATTTCTTAGCTTCTACACCTACAATTTCATCTTCTAATATCGCTGGATATTTACCTGCTAATTGCCAACTCGAAAAGAACGGTGTCCAATCAATATATTCAGATAATTCTTCTAAAGAATAGTTATCAAAGGTTTTAATGCCCGTAAAAGACGGAACGGGTGGCGTGTAATTGTCCCAATCTATTCGATATTTATTAGCTTTTGCTTTGTTGTGGGTAATGTACTTTTTATTGGACGTTCGATTGCCTCGCAAAGTTCGGACACGATCATAATCCTTTTTTAAATCTAAAATAAAATTAGAGCGACTATCTTCGTCTTCACTTAATAATGAACTAGCCACTGAAACAGCACGAGAAGCATCTAATACATGAATCACCGTCCCAGAATATTGAGGTTCTACTTTTACAGCAGTATGTGTTTTGGAAGTCGTTGCACCTCCAATCATCAATGGAATTTTAAATCCTTGACGTTGCATTTCTTTGGCGACATAGACCATTTCATCTAAAGATGGTGTAATCAATCCACTCAATCCGATGATGTCCACTTGATGTTCTTTGGCAGCTTTTAGTATTTTATCGGCAGCTACCATGACACCCAAGTCAATAATTTCATAGTTATTACATCCTAGAACAACCCCAACAATATTTTTTCCAATATCATGTACATCGCCCTTGACGGTTGCCATGAGTATTTTTCCTTTGGTTGATTGTGCCGCAGCATCTTTTTCTAACTCAATATAAGGGGTTAAGTGCGCTACTGCTTTTTTCATCACTCGTGCACTCTTGACAACTTGTGGTAGGAACATTTTTCCAGAACCGAACAAATCTCCCACGATATTCATGCCATCCATTAATGGGCCTTCGATTACTTCAATTGGTCGGTCGTGTCTTTGTCTTGCTTCTTCGGTGTCTTCTACAATAAATTCTGTTATCCCACGGACTAAAGCATGGGCGATTCGATCGTTTAATGATTTTTCACGCCATGACAAGTCCTTGACCATCGTTTTTCCACCTGTTCCTCGGAGTCCTTCCGCAAAGTCGGTCAGTCGCTCGGTTGCATCATCTCTTTTGTTGAACAATACATCCTCTACCCGAACTAGTAGTTCCTTTGGAATTTCTTCATAGACCTCAATCATCCCTGCATTCACAATTCCCATATCCATTCCTGCTTGAATGGCATGATATAAAAAAGCGGCATGCATGGCTTCTCGAACCACATTATTTCCTCTAAAAGAGAAAGAAATATTACTCACGCCACCACTTACCATAGCACCTGGACAAGTTTCTTTTATGTTCTTTGTAGCATCTATAAAATTGATCGCATAGTCATTATGTTCTTCAATTCCTGTAGCAACAGCAAAAATATTGGGATCAAAAATGATATCATTTGGGCGAAAGCCCACTACTTCTGTGAGTATGCGATAAGCACGTTGACAAATTTCGACTTTGCGTTCGGTAGTATCCGCCTGTCCCTGTTCATCAAACGCCATAACCACGGCTGCTGCACCATAACGACGTACTAAGCGAGCTTGTTTTATGAATTGTTCCTCTCCTTCTTTTAAAGAAATAGAATTGACAATACATTTTCCTTGTACGCATTTTAGACCTGCTTCAATTACACTGAACTTTGACGAATCAATCATAATGGGCAGTTTGGCAATATCGGGTTCTGCCATAATTAGATTCAAAAACGTCACCATTGCCGCTTCCGAATCTAATAAACCTTCATCCATATTGACATCAATAACCTGTGCGCCACCATCCACTTGATGTTGCGCTACAGAAACTGCTTCTGCGTAATCACCTTGCTTAATCAATCGGGCAAACTTACGAGAACCTGTTACATTGGTTCGTTCTCCAACATTAATAAAATTCGTTTCAGGTGTAATGACCAAAGGTTCTAAACCGCTTAGTTGTGTGTAGGGTGATTTTGGAGCAGGTGTTCTTGGTTGTACACCTTTTACCCCTTCTGCCATAGCTTGGATATGATCGGGTGTGGTTCCACAACATCCACCAATAATGTTAACAAACCCGCTTTCTGCAAAATCACGAATATATTGGCGCATTTCTTCTGCTTCTTGGTCGTATTCTCCAAATTCATTGGGTAAACCAGCATTAGGATATGCACTAACATAGCAGTTGGCCGTTTTAGATAATGCCTCTACATAAGGGCGCATTTCTTCTGCTCCTAAAGCACAATTAAAACCAACGCTAAATAATGGAATATGGCTTACAGAAATCCAAAATGCTTCGGCAGTTTGCCCAGAAAGGGTACGACCACTAGCGTCTGTAATCGTTCCAGAAACCATGATAGGTAACTGTATATTTCGCTCTTCAAACAGTTGATCTATTGCAAAAAGGGCAGCCTTTGCATTGAGTGTATCGAAGATCGTTTCTACTAAAATAATATCTGCACCGCCATCGACTAAACCTCGGACTTGCTCATAATACGCATCTTTAATTTCATCAAAGGTTACCGCTCTATAACCAGGATCATTTACATCAGGAGAAAGGGATAAAGTTCGATTGGTTGGACCAATTGCACCTGCTACAAAGCGAGGTCGGTCGGGTGTTATTGTTTTATAGGCTTCGGTAGCTCGTTTAGCGATTTTAGCAGATTCAAGATTGATTTCGTACGCCCACTCTTGCATATCATAATCTGCCTGAGCGATTGTTGTTCCACTAAAAGTATTAGTTTCAATAATATCTGAACCCGCATCTAAATAAGCTTTATGTATGGCTTCGATGATCTGCGGTTGCGTAATCGACAAAATATCGTTGTTGCCTTTAATATCTTTATGAAAGTCGGCAAAGCGTTCTCCTCTATAATCGGATTCTTCCAAATTATACTTTTGGATCATCGTTCCCATCGCTCCATCTAAAACTAAAATTCTATCTTTAATGATTTGGTGAAGTAGTGTAGTATTTTGATTCATAAGTAAAGATTTAGATTTGATACTTTTTCTATAAGTACTCCTATTCTGGATTTCAATCAAGAAACCACAATTTATATCCATTTCGGGAATAGTATTATGTTTTAAACTAAATTTAACATCAATTGATACAAGCGTGTGTGATCTAGACACTTAAATGACACTACATCCTTTCAAATAAATTTATTTAGTTAAAGAACTGTTAAGTCAACGTGTTGGTTTAAACGCTAGGGAATAGGCGAAGTCTATGATGGTGTTCAACTTAATTTTGAAACTATTTATAAAAAATCAATTATGAAAAACGCAATGCTAATTTCCCGATTTATTGTTTTACTATTTTGCTGTGTAGGTTTTGCAAGTACCGCAAATGCAGCTCATGAAGTGTTCAATCCAATAAATACTGCTGTTTACAAACAATGGTCTCATTTGGGTTCTAAAACGGTTAATTTTAGATTAGATAGAGATGTGATTCGTGTTGGTGCGAGAAACGGGGCATTCCAAAAATTAAAGATAGAAGTCAGAGGAGGTGATCTAAAAATGCATAGAATGGTGGTAGAATATCGCAATGGTCAAAAGGAAGTGATTCAACTTCGTCATCATTTTTCTGCTAGAAGTGGTTCAAGAGTTATTGATTTGAATGGTAATCGAAGAATTATAAAAGATATTACATTTATATATGATTCAGTGAATAAACCTGGGCGAAAGGCAACGATTCATGTTTTTGGTAGACGTTAGTTGCTTTACCAATACAAAAATGGCTGTTTAGAACTAAAACCTGAACAGCCATTTTTATAAAATATAGAGCTATAAAAAGTCTAAAACCTTGGACAACCCAAATGACGACTATTTGCGCTACTGGTATAAATACCTTTAAACACAAAATTGTAGGAGATTGTTAGGTTTGCAAATAAATACCAATCTTTATAAGCCGGATTTCCTCTGATTTGTGTACCCGACTCTACCTCGATAGTGTCTGATCCCAAAAACTCACCTCGACGATCACTTAAAGCAGCAGCTTCGCTTCCATTTTGAAGTAATATTTCTTTATAATTTACATAATATCCACTGACATCATCTAAATAATCGGTAAACGTTTTACGCAATCCTAATTCGATACCGAGTGTCCATTCTTCATTTAGATTTTTTTTGATACCGCCACCGAATGGAATTGAAATTTGGGTCAATTTATATCGTTCTTGATATCCATCCATTCCTTGTCCTTCTGTTCCTAAAGGTTGTAACTCAATCCAACGCTCTAGGTATTCTGCTTCGGGATTAAATTTAAAAAGCGCAATTCCTCCAAAGAGATAAGGCGCAAAATCAGAGAATAAATTACTAGGTGTATATTTGAAAAGGTTGATTTCACCTATAAGTGCGAGTTCTGTAATGGGCGATGTAAAATGTAAATTACGAGTTCGGCGAGTTGCAGCTTTGGAATCTAAATCAGAACCAGATATCGTTCCTTTAGACAAAGACAAACGAGCCGCAAAACGATCATTAAAATTATAACGTGCAAATGCACCAAAAACTGCGTGTGAATCACCAACGCTATTCCAGAGTTGTTGTGGAGCGATATCGCCTTGATAGTTGGAGACGCCACCAATGATGCCAACGTCTATATACTGTGCTTTTGCAAACAGGCAAGATAGCACTAATAAAAAAGTGTGTAAAAATCTCATTTCATGTGTGTTCTTTGGTTCTACAACAATAACAATTTAGTTGTAGAGGTCGTGTTATAACATGAATACTACAATAACTTCTCCACTTTTTTAAAACTTACCCAAAGTGATAGTATAAACTAAAAAAACAGTTAGCTCTATAAGAACTAACTGCTTTCAATTTTTTAACTAAAACAAATTTATGCACAGACTAATTTTTGGGGTTATGCCAAATTAGCCATATCTCTAATCAATATACTTCGTCGATTGAAGTAAATTAAATTTTCTTTTCTTAATTCGTTCAACACAGAAGTTACTGTTTGACGAGACGTTCCCGTAATATTGGCAATATCCTGCTGTGTTAAGGAGTGTTTAAATAACATTTCGTAACCAACCTTACGACCTCTACGTGCAGCATTATCTTTTAAGAAATCAATGATACGTGTACGAGCATCTTTAAAAATCAAAGATTCTAAACGGCTCTCAGCTTTACGTAAACGATCGCCCATTAATCCTAATACCTGAAGACTTAATTGGTGGTTAGAACGCATTAATTTTTTAAAATCTTCTACTCGAAGCGTGAAATAATGAACCTCATCATTCATTGCTCGTGCAAAGTCTTTTCGTTTTTCTTCTCCAACGATTCCTAACTCACCCAACATGGCAAATGGATGCAAAATAGACTTAATCACCTCTTTTCCATCAGAAGAATGTGTACCAATTTTAACAACACCCTTGACCAAGAAAAACACCATATTAGATGACTCGTCAGGCATATATAAGTAACTATATTTTGGTCGAACTTTGTATTCCACCATTTGTAATAGCTGCTGCTTTTCTGAATCTGATAATGTATTAAATATTGGAAATTGTTCTATAAAAACTTGTTTGGTATCCATAATCCTAAAATGTTTGAGATGTTTTAATTAATGCTTTCATATATAATGACACCAAAATTGAAGCTCTCCCCTACTCATTTTTGATTTTTTTATAAAAAAATTTCAAAATATTTACAAAAACAAACATTTTAAACCGACTTCCACTGATTTTTACCAAATATAATTCCTATAAATCCGCTAAAAAACCTATTTCTAACATTTTACTTTGTATTTCTCATAAAATCACTGGATTTAGAGATCTGAAAGTATACAATACGAAAAATGGCAGCATAATTGTTATTGGATAAACTATTAAAATTTATATAACTATGAGATATTTGTATACAATGATGCTGCTGTTTGCTATTTCGCTAAGTAGCTATGCACAAGAGAAAGAGGTAGGTGTTCTGGTAGGAATGACTGCTTTTCAAGGAGATGTAGTAGAAAGTAATTTCGACGCTTCACAATTGAACATTGGTTTTGGAGCATTCTATCGCTATTATACAAGTCCAAAATTCTCTTTTAGATTTGGTGTGACCGCTGGAACATTCACGGGTGACGATGCGAATAATCCTAGTCTTAGTTCACGAGGTTTTTCTTTTGAATCTATGATTGTAGACGCCACTGCAATTGCTGAGTGGAATATTTTAGGTATTAATATATATGGAGATCAAGCATACGATCAAAATCGTTTTTCACCTTATTTACTAGGTGGTATTGGTGTGGCGATGTACGATCCAACGGTTACAACAACCGAAACACCGCTTTTTGCTGGAGATTTAGAACATGAATATCCAGGTTTCACCATGGTTGTTCCACTTGGATTGGGTGTAAAATACGCAACCGATAGAATCACTATAGGTATTGAAGGAGCTATTCGTGCAGGATTGACAGATTTCTTGGACGGGGTTAGCTGGTCTGGAAATTCAGATAATAATGATTGGTATGGCTTTTATGGCATCAATGCAGCTTACCGTATCGGTGCTACAAGTTCTAAAAGTTCTTCTGCGCCTAAAGAAGTAGAGCAATTTGAGGGTTCAGAAGTAATTGAATAGTAAGTCAAACATCACCAATTATTAAGTGTGTAATTCAATTTTAGATTAGCATTCAAAAAATTTAGGAAAGTAGTTTTCAATTAGTAATATTTGTGTTAGAAAGTACAAAAAGGTGAGCGATTTCATTATTGGTTTTCGTTCACCTTTTTTGTTGTTACGTTTATTTTCCTCTTAATTCTCTTCTTAAAATCTTACCAACATTTGTTTTAGGTAATTCTTCCATAAATGCAACAGCTTTTGGAACTTTGTACCCTGTCAAGTTTTGACGACAAAATTCTATGAGTTCTTCTTCTTTTAGCGATTTATCTTTTTTAACAACGAATATTTTAACCACTTCACCCGATTTTTCATGTGGTATTCCTACTGCGGCAACTTCTAATACTTTAGGATGACCTGCCACAACTTCTTCGATTTCGTTTGGAAAAACATTGAAACCCGATACCAAAATCATATCTTTTTTGCGATCTACAATTTGAAAAAATCCATCTTCTGTCATTTTTCCAATATCACCCGTACACAACCAACCATCTGAAGTAATGGTTTTAGCAGTTTCTTCGGGACGATTATAGTAACCTTTCATGACTTGCGGACCTTTAATCTGAATCTCGCCTATTTCACCTATTTCAATCGGCTTACCAGCATCATCTACAATACGCATATCCGTTGAAGGAACAGGCAAACCGATTGTTCCTAGTTTCCCAGAACCATCTAGTGGATTAGTCGTCGCTACAGGCGAAGATTCCGTCATTCCAAAACCTTCTGCTAAGAAACAACCTGTCAATTTTTGCCATTTCTCCGCTACAGGACGCTGTACAGCCATTCCACCACCTACGGTTATTTTCAAACTCGAAAAATCTAGTGCTTGAAATCCTTTATCATTGACCAACGCATTGAAAAGCGTGTTTACACCTGTTAATAAATTAATATTGTAGTTTTTAAATTCTTTGACAATGGACGATAAATCTCTCGGATTAACTACTAAAACAGTATGCGTACCGTAGCTCATTAGTGCCAAACAATTGACGGAAAAAGCAAAAATGTGATACATCGGTAAAGGCGATAAGGCAATTTCGTTTCCTTCTTCTAAGAAAGGTGACATCCAGGCTCGGATTTGCTGCATATTAGCTATCAAGTTTCGATTGGTTAACATCGCTCCTTTTGATACGCCTGTTGTTCCACCTGTATATTGCAATAGTATGGTTTCGTCAGATGATCCTTTGTGTGGTTCTAAGGTAAATTTCTTTCCTTGACTTAATGCTTCTTTGAAGGAGACGGTGTTAGGAATGTTGAATTTTGGCACCATTTTTTTGACAGAGCGCACCATAAAATTGACAACCTTTCCCTTCAAATAGGATTGCATTTCCCCTAAATTGGTGACGATTACTGTTTTAATATCCGTTTTAGCAATAATTTTCTCCAAATTAGCGGCAAACATTTCTGCAATTACAATTGCTTTGACCCCTGCATCTGTAAACTGATGTTGCATTTCTCTTGGTGTGTACAACGGATTGGTATTGACAACAATCACTCCTGCTCGCAATGCTCCAAACAAAGCAATAGGATATTGTAACATATTGGGCATCATTAATGCAATTTTATCGCCTTTGTCAATTCCTCGTGAACGTAAATATGCCCCAAACTGTGTAGACATTTTATCCAGCTCCTTAAATGTAATGGTCTTACCCATGCACGTAAAGGCGGGCTTATCTGCAAATTTTTTAAAAGTATCTTCAAACATATCAACCAAACAAGTGTAGATATCTGGGTTAATATTCGCAGCAATTCCAGTTGGATAATTTTTAAGCCAAGGTCGTTGTTCCATTGTTGTATGTGATTCTATTTTAGATATATTTTATCTCTAACTTCTATGGGCTAAAATACAATTTTTTTAGAATTAAATATTGTCCTTTTTGGAAGAGTAATTAAATAATAGCTTTTGATTTTTATCGTCAAACCAAATTATTTTAACTTTTCACTATTGAACACGAGCTACTATGTGCCGTTCTAGTACTGAATGACCGATACAGCTTTCTGCTTTTCAAAACATCTTTACGAGGTCATTTAAAGCAATTGATTTAATCTTTTTTTTAAAGGTTATTGCTTTTACGAAAAATCAAAAATTTAATGGGTGCTATAGTCTATAATCGTTCTGCAACAGAACATAGAAATTCCATGAATCGCTGTGGAATATAGCTTTAGCACACTATCTATTATTCAAATTGAACATCAATTTGAATACACAATATTTCTTAACCCTTTAAAATCAAAATTTACATTATGAGTAATCGATTATTATCAGCTAGTAGTATCAACGGTACAAACGTGACGAATCATGCAGGAGAAAGCCTCGGTGAAATCAAAGATTTCATGGTCAATCCAGCAACAGGAAAAGTGGACTATGCCGTGTTATCGTTCGGTGGTTTCCTAGGAATGGGCGACAAATATTTTGCTATTCCATGGGATTCATTTTCAACAGATAGAAGCGATGAAGAAATGGTATTAAATGTACCAAAAGACCGTTTAGAAAAAGCACCAGGTTTCGACAAAAATAACTGGCCAAGTAGCGCAAATGACAAATATTTAACGTCAGTGAATGAGTATTATAACATGTACACTGCTAACGTATAAAAAATAAAGCTATGATACGCCAAAATTCAAAAGTACAGTGGAAATGGGCAGACAGTACTGCCGAAGGTAAAGTGTTAGAAACATACACTTCTAAAGTCACTAAAACCATAAAAAACACGGAAGTTACTCGTAACGGAAGTTCAGACAACAAAGCTCTTTTTATAGAGCAGTCAGATGGTGATCGAGTATTGAAACTCGAAAGTGAAGTGGAACACATTACCCAATAAATACGAATTAATGCAAGTTGGTCAACAACTTGCATTAATTATTTTTCAATCCTAAAAAACCATAAAAAAATGAAATTAAATAATAAAAAAGTAGCTATTCTGGCGACAGATGGCTTTGAAGAATCAGAATTAAAATCTCCAAAACAAGCGCTTGAAGATGCAGGTGCAACAGTGCATATTGTTTCTGAAAAAGAAGGAACGATTAAGGCATGGGCTGATGGAAATTGGGGTGGCGACTACAATGTAGACAAAACTTTAGACCAAGTTAGCCAATCCGATTATAATGCATTGATGTTGCCAGGTGGAGTGATTAATCCTGACAAATTACGTCGAAATACAAAAGCCGTGTCTTTTGTACGCTCTTTTTTCAACAATCATAAACCTGTTGCAGCCATCTGCCACGCCCCTCAGTTGCTTGTAGAAGCAAATGTATTGGAAGGTCGAACGGTGACATCATTTTCTTCTATCCAAAGAGATGTAGAAAATGCTGGTGCAACATGGGTCAATAAAGCAGTGGTCGTAGATGAAGGTTTGGTCACGAGCCGAAATCCTGATGATTTACCAGCTTTCAATGATAAATTGATTGAAGAAGTTGCGGAAGGAAAACACGAAGAACAGGTGGCATAATGATTTATTAAGATCACCTTATTTTAACACATCAAAAATAGAAATATCATGGATAAATCCGTATTAATATCAGAATTACAACATCTTTTACAACGAAACAATGACGCAACAGAAGGTTTCAAATCTGCTGCCGAAAACGTTAAATCCAACGACATACAATCATTTTTTAATAGCTATGCTCAACAACGAGCAGACTTTAGTCATGAGTTGAAAAATGAGATTACTCGTCTAGGGGGCGATCCAAATGATACGACAACTGTATTAGGTTCACTACACAAAACGTGGCTTAATATCAAAGGTAGCATGTTTGGAGACAACGTGGAGAACACCTTAGAAGAATGTATTCGTGGAGATGAATATGCACTAGAAGATTATAACGCTGTTTGGACAAAATATAAGTTATCAGAAAATATTGCTGGTTTACTCGCCAAACATATCGAAAAAATCAGAGCTGCCGTTGGACAAATCAAAAAATTTAAAGCATTACATGTAGCCGACAATATGGCATAATTGAATGCTTTTTTTACTCTAAATTAGACAAAAAAATAGCCTTGAACGATTCTTGTTCAAGGCTATTTTTATTTTAAAGGATTGTATCCAAAAAAAAGCGACCTTTGCCGCTATGAAAAACCGTTCAGCTATTATTTTACTTTTTGTTGCTAATACTATTTCTGGAATTGCACAGGGAATTAGTATGTTAGCCATTCCGTGGTATTTTGCTCAAAACGAGGAAATGTCCAAATTTGGATTGGTGTATGCGATCACAACGGTTTTTTCAATGTTCTGGGTGCCTTATAGTGGTACTTTTGTAGATCGGTACAATCGACGTAATTTGTTTTTGGCAATCACGGCGGTGTGTGGAGCAATTATTTTTGGAGTAACAGGTTTAGGATATTATTGGGGTGCTTTACCTTGGTACTTAGTGGCGTCGGTGTTTATGGTCACCTTCTTAAATTATAATATTCATTACCCTACTTTGTATGCCTTTATCCAAGAAATTAGTGAACCTCAACATTATGCTAAAATGACCTCCTATCTTGAAATTCAAGGTCAAATGGCAAGAATGATGGCTGGAGCGTTTGGAGCCTTACTACTTGAAGGAACTAAAAACGGAGTGCTGCAATTATTTGGATTTGATATTCAATTGGGTTTTGATATTGAAGCATGGAAAATTCACGAAATTTTCTTTTTGGATGCCAGCACCTATCTAGTTGCCTTTTGCATTCTTTTATTGATCCGTTTTCAATCGTTAACCCAACGATATTTTGAAAAGGGCGGTGTTTGGACACAACTAAAAATTGGCTATCAATACCTTAAAACACATCCCTTAATTTTTATATTTGGTTTGGCTTCGTATGCCATTTTTCTAACTGTTTTATTAGAAGGGTTTTACTTAGGTGCACAATATGCTAAAGCACATTTACAGGCAGATGGTTCTGTCTACGCAACTGCTGCCATGTGTTATTCTATTGGTGCGGTCTTATCAGGAGCAATGATTCAACGCGTCTTCAAACGGTTCTCTGTTCCAACATCTATCATTATTATGACTTGGGTTACAGCCGCCTTATATTTTATTTTGGCTGGATCAAAGATGATTCCTATTTACTATCTGATGATATTTATCTTGGGTTTGACTAATGCAGGTACACGGGTTATGCGAACCACATTTTTATTTAGAAATATTGACAATCAAGTCTATGGACGTGCCAACAGTATTTTCTTTCTAGCAAACATCTTATTTCGTATATTTTTTATAGCCATTTTTGCACTTCCTTTTTTCCAAAGAGATAATCATGTGATTTATACATTTGTTATTTTAGGTCTGTTTTTAGTCGGTTCTGTGCTTATTTTGATGAAATATGCTCCTCAAATTGTAAAAAATAAGGTTTAGCCGTTCATTTTTAAAATCATTAGTTTCAATTCCTGTTTTTTTAGCGTAATTTCGCTAAAGAATACGATATGCAATCAACCTACTTATTTCAATCGCAACGTTTAGGATTTAGAAACTGGGTATCTGCCGATATTCCAAAAATGACAGCTATTAGTGCTGACCCTAAAGTAATGGAACATTTTCCTGCTACCGCCACCGAAATTCAAACCATCGAATTTGTCGAGCGTATGCAAAAAATGTTTAACAACAAAGGATACTGTTATTTTGCTGTAGATCGTTTTGATACGGGTGAGTTTATAGGATTTATTGGTTTATGCTATCAAACCTACGAAGCTCCGTTTACTCCTTGTGTGGATATTGGTTGGCGATTGGCAACCGAACACTGGGGCTTAGGTTTTGCAACAGAAGGTGCTAGAAGTTGTTTGGAGTACGGATTTAATGTTTTAAAGATAGAGGCTATTAAATCTATCGCTGTAATACAAAATATAAAGTCTATTCGTGTGATGCAAAAAATTGGAATGGAGAAAGAACTGCATTTTAAGCATCCTGCATTAATAGGGACGCATTTAGAAGATTGTGTATGTTATGGTAAATTGCGCAGCAATTTGGAGAATTAGTTATTGGTTAATTGGTTTACAAATTTAGATGTTGACCTGTGTAAGTTGCTTTGCAACTCACTTTTTTACGAAAATTCAAAAATAAAACTATATTCAATTATGATATTTGACTTAACAGAAGAGCAGTTGGCAGTAAAAGAAGCTGCACGAGATTTTGCTCAAAACGAACTTAAACCAGGTGTGATTGAACGAGATTCTAAAATGGAATTTCCAACAGAACAAGTTCGTAAAATGGGAGAATTAGGTTTTTTAGGTATGATGGTTTCTCCAAAATATGGAGGTGGCGGAATGGATACGATGTCATATGTATTGGCCATGGAAGAAATTTCTAAAGTAGATAATTCTTGTTCCGTTATCATGTCTGTTAATAATTCTCTGGTTTGTTGGGGATTAGAAACTTTTGGAACAGAAGCTCAAAAAGAAAAATATTTGACGAAAGTCGCTACGGGAGAATGGATTGGGGCATTTTGCTTGTCCGAGCCAGAAGCTGGTAGTGATGCCACTTCGCAACGTACAACAGCCATTGATATGGGCGATCACTATGTTCTAAATGGTACTAAAAACTGGATTACCAATGGAGGTTCTTCTAGTATACATTTGGTGATTGCACAGACTGATGTTGAAAAAGGACACCGTGGAATCAATGCTTTTATTGTAGAAACATCTTGGGATGGTGTCAATATCGGAGCAAAGGAAGATAAATTGGGTATTCGTTCCTCAGACACGCATACGATTATGTACAATGATGTAAAAGTGCCAAAGGAGAATCGAATTGGAGATGATGGTTTTGGGTTTAAATTTGCTATGAAAACCCTTTCGGGTGGACGTATCGGTATTGCTGCACAAGCATTGGGTATTGCAGCAGGTGCTTATGAATTAGCGGTAGATTATTCTAAGTTAAGAACAGCTTTTGGCAAACCTATTTCTAAACATCAAGCGATTGCGTTTAAGTTAGCGGATATGGCAACGGAAGCAGAAGCAGCTCGTTTGTTGGTCTATCGTTCGGCTTGGTTGAAAGATCAGCACATGAATTACGATATGGCGAGTTCTATGGCAAAACTATATGCGTCTAAAGTAGCTATGGAACAAACCGTTGAAGCCGTACAAGTACATGGTGGTTATGGTTTTGTAAAAGAATATCATGTGGAGCGTTTGATGCGAGATGCTAAAATTACACAAATCTATGAAGGTACTTCTGAGATTCAGAAAATCGTTATTTCCAGAAGTATTTTAAATGGTGAGTTATATGCACCTGTTTTACCAAGTGTAGAACACGCATAAATTATCACCACCAGGAGGTATTTATATCCTAAATACCTCCTGAATTATAGTCTAGTCTATTGTACCAATAACCAAAATGTATGTCAAAAACAGTCCTTGCCATTTTATTATTAGTTTTATATACAACTATTACTAAAGCACAGACAGAGGTAAAACAACTTCAATTTGGAATTATTGGTTCCTATGCCATGCACTCATACAAAGAAGACGTGATTCTCTATTCGCAGAATAATCTAGCGGATCAACAATTCAGTCCTGGTGCTTATATAAGCTATCGTTTTAACAACCAACCATCCAGTTTTGGGCTTTGCCTCCAATCACAACTACACAGCTACAGATATGACGCTTCATGGGATTATAACCTTGCCGCAGATCAAGGATATGTGGAAGTATCTAGGTTTGTGAATATCAAAAACATTAATATTTCACCCGGTTTTATCTATGATTTACGGTCTAAAAAAAATATGGATATTGGCGTTAATGTATTTGTTGGAATTGATGTGATGTACTTTGTTGATGTTGAAGGTGAATCGTTTATCAACCAAGTTGTTTATACCGATCCTCTATCTTCAGGCACTAGAACCACTTTGATTAATGAAAGTCGTATAAGAGAACGTTCATTGGGTTCGCTTATTGGTGTTGGAGTTCATTATAAATTCATAGATTTATTTGTAAATTATCATGATAGTTTACAAAACTATAAAAATAATCGGTACGAGGACTATAATATATTTGTAGCAGGGATTAAATTTGATATTGGTTTCTTTCTATAAAAATGTATCCAGTTCATTCGAGGTCATATGCTATAACATACATATCCAATCATTTTAAATTAAAAAAGAGAACCTACATGCGTAAATGCTCTTTTTTAAAAGTTTAACTGATACAAATTATTACGAACACACGATCATCTTTCCTTGATTTCAGCAATCTGTTTTTTTATTTTTTGATGCTTTTTACAATGCTTTTTACTGCGCTGCTTAGCTATTTTTCGCTCTTTCTTTAAATCCGAAAGTAGTGCTTTCTGCTCTTTATATTTTAAATCCAATTCATCAGCGGATATATTACTACTTCGACATGTTTTGCGAGCAATACGCAGTTTTTTGAGTAGTTTTTTCAATTTTGATTTTTTGTTTGCATCCATGGTTTATCTTATTAATATGGGGTGAAAAACGATTTATTATACAGCCAATAAAAATACTTTTTGTACATGAATTTTTCACATCATCAAACCATCTATTGTGACAATAAAAATGCTTATAAAAACACATCACCTTTCTCTGTCTTGATCTGCCCTGTTACCGTTTTGATTTCTTGTTCTTTTGATTTTGGATAAATCAATAAAACATCACCTTCGTCTACGATAATATAATCCTCCAAATCTTTCAGAACAACTAATTTTTCATTAGGTACACGAACCAAGCAGTTGTTGCTGTCTAAAGCCATCACATTTTTACCCTTAATTACGTTTTGATGGTCATCTTGTGGTGTTTCGGCATGCAGCGACCCCCAAGTTCCTAGATCTGACCAGCCAAATTCAGATGGAATGGTATAGACGTTTTTGGCTTTTTCCATCAAGGCGTAATCAATTGAAATACTTGGTGTAGTGGGATAAACCCGATCAATGTAGGCTTGCTCGTTTGCAGTATTATAATGTTCTTTTTCAGCACCTAAAATGTTAAAAATATCAGGCGTCAATGTTTCAAAAGCATTCAAAACCGATTGTACATTCCAAATAAAAATCCCAGCATTCCAAAGGTAATTTCCACTATCCACGAAGGACTGTGCCGTTGCTAAATCTGGTTTTTCTGTGAACCGATCTACTAGATGAACACCTTCTTCTACTGCCTTATCAAACTTGATATAACCATAGCCCGTATCAGGACGAGTGGGTGAAATCCCTAGAGTCAACAAGGCTTCGTTCATTTCCACAAAATTTAATCCTTTTTGTACCGTTTTCACGAAAGTGGCTTCGTCCAAAATGACGTGATCCGATGGTGCAACGACAAAATTTGCATTTGGATTGAGGCTTTGTAATTTAAACGCTGTATAAGCTACACAAGGTGCTGTATTGTTCCGAGAAGGTTCACACAATATCTGATTATCCGTCAAATATGGTAAGTGTTCCTTGACCAAATCTTTATAAATGGCATTGGTGACAATAAAGATATTCTCTTTAGGACAAAGTTTTAAAAATCGTTCACAAGTGAGCTGTATCAATGATTTTCCGACTCCTAAAATATCCAAAAATTGTTTGGGGCGGTGCACTCGACTGGCAGGCCAAAATCGGCTCCCAATGCCACCCGCCATAATAGCAACGTAGTTATTTTTATTCATAATTTTTCTTACGTGATAATGTTTTGTTTTGTTTAAAACAACTGAATCAATAGCACAACTGCCATGACCAGCATTATCGCATTTTCTATAAAAGTAGCTTCGGTCATGGGCAGTTGTAGAGCCGTTCCTAAACAAGCACAACGGATTGATCTCTTGTCTAATAGTGTTTTGGTCACTCCAATAGTAGTGATACCTAAGATAATAATAGTCAATATTAATGCTACTTCGATTTGAAAACGCAGTAAGAATAGTAACCCTAGCGCTGTTTCGATGAAAGGATAAATAGTAGCATATATCGGCACTCGTTTTGCAAGTGGATCATACATTCGAAAAGAATCGGGAAATCCTTTCAAATCTAGCATTTTAAAAAAGCTAAATACGATGTAAAATAATCCCATAAAATCCAGCATCATTTCCTGCATATTCCAATCTTGCCGATGTATTAAAATACTAGCTACGGAAATATATCCTAAAATCAAAAATAGCGGTTTAAGCTGTTGCCACTTACTTTCTTCCGAGACCTCAAATTGCTCTGAAATGGGAGATGATGTTTTATTTTCTTTTTCCGAAAGTGTATATTTTTCAGGTAATGCCTGTTGTAAAGTAGCTGTAGAAACATGTTGTTTCATAGCAATAGTAGCTTCTCCTTTTTCTAGGTTTACATCAACTTTCGTAATATTTTCTATATTAGATAAGTATTTTTCAACAGAAGCTTTGCAACCATTACAGGTCATTCCATCAATTTTATAGGTATGTGTCATTTGTTTATTTTTT
>JAHDFQ010000002.1:0-15101 GCA_020628085.1 Saprospiraceae bacterium | reverse complement strand
AAGTATTTTAAAATATTTTTCCCTTTGTAGTTAGCGATATAGAGTGTATCATCCACCTTCAACACCTCCGTAGGTTTTTCCAGTTGTTCATCAATCGTTTGTAGCAATTCTCCATTATGATTGAATATTAACACTCGATTGTTTTCAAAATCTGTGATAAAAATCTCAGATTCATCGGCGAAAACACCTGTTGCAGCATTCATTTTTTGTTCCTCGCCAATAACAGACATGGACTTTCCTTTTTTGTCAAATACCTGAACACGGTTATTATACGCATCTGCAACTACTATTTTATTAGATAATATTTGTACATCTGTTGGGTAATATAGTTCGCCTCGCTTTTTGCCTTCTTTCCCAAAAGACATCCATTTTTGACCATTAAAAAACAGAATACGATGCTTATAAAAATCGGCAATAGCTATTTCATTTTTATAAACAGCCACACCTGCTGGTGCATCCAAACTATCGGGAATTTCTAATATACTTTTTTGTCCATTCTCAAATTTCATGATTTGATCTGAACCATATTCTGGGATATATAATGTCGAATCATCGCTATCGAGGTGCATGGGACGTTCAAATTCTGTAATCGTTTGTAAAATAGTTCCATCCGTATTGATCTCTACTAATTGATTGTGATCGCCGTCTGCAATCCAGATATTATCTTTATGAAAGGTAAATCCAATGGGTGTAATTTGACCCAAATCTATTGTTTCGGACAATATCCATTTTTGCTCTGTTTCTGAACAAGAAAATATCAGCAATAGACAGGCGACGGTAAATAATAATGGTTTCATTGTTTATAAATTGATACGGAAGCAGTCTTCGCAAAAGCTGCTTCCGTATGGTTTTCAAATTAGATTATTGGACTCGGTCATATTGACAACAACCAGGTAGATTTTTATAAGTGGTGGCATCTGCTTTAGCACTTTTGGTATCGTGTCCAGATTGTGCAACTGTGCTTGCTATTTCGTCCTGCATAACGGTTGGGATCACTTCAACTGTGAGTTGTTTCGTCTCTTTATTCCAGTTGGCTACTTGTACTCCATCAACCTTTTTAGCGGCTCTTTCTATGCGTGCTTTACACATATCGCAGTTACCTGCTACAAAAAATGCTAAACTTTTAGTGTCACTTTCATCATCAGCCACTTCGTTGTTTTCAGTCGTTTCAACTGATCCATCCGCTCTTGTGATAACAACACTAACAGGTGTATATCCTGCTTTTTCAACTTGTTGTTCTACTTTTGATATACTCAATTGCTGTTCAGTTGGAAATTCAAAATCCATGATTCCCGTTTCCATTTCGATTTTTACTTTTTTGATTCCTTTAAGTTCTTTAAATTTTTTCTCTAATCCATAGGCACAGAAAGGACAGCCCAAGCCATCTACCTGAACGGTGACAGCATCCATATTTTTAGATTGAGCATTGAGTGACTGATTCATTCCAAAAAGGAATATTGATAAGAAAATAATTATGATATTTTTCATTGTTATAATTTTTGATTGTTTAAAAAATGTATCTCGTTCCGAAAATTACGCTAAATTGACGTTGTAGTCGCTGATCGGAAGCGGTTTGAATAAGTGGAAATTGAATAGCTGCTTCCACGGTAAATTGTCCTTTGGCATATTGTACGCCTTGAGCATAGAGTAACATATATTCATCTAAATTCACAAACCAGCTACTTTGATATTCAAAATATAGATTGACCTTCTTTACGGGATAACTTGGTTTCATCAACGGTAGTCCAAAACTCAACTGATAGCGCAACTCATCCATATCATTAAATGGTTGTAAGCCATAGCCTAGTTCATTGGAAATACCATATTTTAGGCTTTCATACCCTGCAATGAGGCTGACATAGCTTTGATAATTCCCCATACTGATCCGTTCAAGATTGAGTTCTCGACCAGTAGGTAGCATTTGCAAGGTCTTAGCAACTAAGCGAAAAGTCTTACCTTTTCCATCTTTACGATAAAACTGATACTTTCCTAGAATCTCTATATCGCCCAGCGATTGTTCACTAAAGTTATTTTGATCGAACCTCGTATTTACAAAAGGAATATGAACGCCAATGAGCGTGTTGGCCGTTGGTAAATAATGTACCATTAGGGGAGCTTTAGTAAACGTTCCTTCTTCGGTACTTCTGATTTCGGTGAGTGTTTTTACTACCCAGCTATTGGCTCCCAACATAACAGGTTTGTCTCCTGTGATGGGTGGTCCTTGTGCAATACCAGTGATATTGCAAAAAAGCAGTAATAATAAACCCGTGCACCATTTTATGTTTTGCATGATTTTTACTGTATTAATACATGAGAAAATATCTATTTGATGGTTCAAATAGTAATAAATCCAATCATTAAATACAGTAAATTTTATAGAAGAAAGGACTGAATAAGTACAGGAATGTCTTTATTCAGTAGTGGAGGAACATAATTTAGATATGGAATAATTGCCTTGTTCCGTTCTGTATTTCTTAACACATATACTTGAACAAAAGCGGATAGGAATTGAAACTGTGTAGGGGTAATTTCTAGTTTTTGGGAAGTTTGAAGCTCGTCACTATACTCCATTTCAATAGTAGTATTGGAACAACAGTCTTTTTTACAGCCCTTCACATCATTATTTTGAGCAAGAGCCACATGACAGGTTTTCATTTTTTTATGGCAGTGACTTTTGGTGGCTAGTGTATGACATGATGCCGCTTCACCCCAAAAGCTAAAACTCTTGAGTTGTTCTTGGCAAAAATGCAAATCCATAGAAAACCCTGTTGATGATAGGAGCATCAACAGTGCCATCATTAAAGATGTAATCCTATATGTTTTGCATTTTGCCATGAACTTATAACGAGCGACTATATGGATTTGTTGTAAAAAATATCCCCTACCAAAACATAGCATATATCACTGTCAACATCAAGAAAACCGCAATAGATGCTACATTGAATATCATATCGGTTTTAAATAAACGACTATCTATATCAAAGGCTCTTTCATCATCCACTTTTTTATCTGTTAAAATAGCTGCAATGACGACACCAGATATGGCTAAAATAACATATCCCATAATAGTATTTACAGGTGTGTCACTAAATGCAATTTTAAATCCAGACGGAACAGAAATCATCAATAATGAAATAATGGTAATCCAACGGAACATACCGTCGTTTGCTTCTGTAGTAGCATTCTTTTTGTGTTCTACCAAAGATAAAATAACAAGAATTGTCGATAACAACAAGAAACTAAAGCCCATCCGATCTAGGAACGGTAATTCTGGTATGAGTAATTTGAGTGCCCAAGTTAGCGGTAAAGCCAAAACGACTACAGCTAGGGCAGCGTTAGCAGTGGCTCGTTTCCAAAAAATTCCAAAAATAAAGACTACCAGTACCCCAGGACTAACGAAGCCCGTATATTCTTGAATAAATTGTAATATTTGCTCTAGTGAACCTAAAACTGGAGCAATCAACGCACCAATCAATAAGGCTGCCGTTGCTGTAATTTTTCCTGTACGAACCAAGGTTGATTCACTTGCTGTTGGATTCATTAATGGCTTATAAATATCCAATGTGAAAATAGTGGATGCACTGTTGACCATAGAACTGACAGAAGACCCAATGGCTGCTACTAAGGCTGCGGTGACGATTCCTTTGAAACCCGTTCCAACAAAATTATTGAGTACCCAGGGAAAGGCTTCGTCTGCTTTTCCAAGTCCTTCGCCCGTGTAACCATAGGCCGCTGGATCTTTTAAAATCACATAAGCCGCAATGCCAGGAACAACTACAATTAAAGGCATTAGTATTTTTAAAAATGCGGCGAATGCAACCCCTTTTTGTGCTTCTGCCAAGTTTTTAGAAGCCAAAGCACGTTGAATGATGTATTGATTATTTCCCCAATAGTATAAATTGGCAATCCACATACCACCAATCAACACCCCGATTCCAGGCAACAGACTATAAGCTGATTTCAGTTCCTCCGTTTCACTGCCTTGGTGACTGATCATTTCACCCATATTAGCCCCTTTTTCATAAAAGAAAATATCTTCTTCGAAAATCAAATCAAATTTTTCAGGTACATTTTCAAACAGCATCATTAAACCTTCAAAATAACCACCACCACTGATTGTCGTTACGATCATATAACTTGCCATAAATCCACCTAAAACTAAGATGATAACTTGAACAATATCTGTCCAGACTACTGCTTTTAGTCCTCCGAAAATAGAAAAGGCCGCTGAGTAAATAACCAACCCAACAATTCCCATCAACAAAGGAACGCCTAAAATACTTTGTATGGCTAAACCACCTAGGTAGAGTACCGACGTAATATTGACAAATATAAATAGAGAAACCCAGAAAAACGCCAAACCAATACGAACACGATTATCGTAACGTTTTTCTAAAAACTGTGGCATCGTATAAATACCTTTTTCTATAAAAACAGGTAAGAAAAATTTAGCTACAACTAATAAAGTAGCTGCTGCAAGCAATTCATATGAACCGATAGCTAAACCCATTAAATAACCCGAACCATTCATTCCGAGTATTTGTTCGGTCGAAATATTAGAGGCAATTAATGATCCACCCACTGCCCACCAAGGCAAGGCTTTACTTGCTAAAAAATAATCTTGTGAAGTTTCTTCTTTTCCTGAAGTATCACGGGATAGCCAAATTCCAAATCCCATCATAAACAGAATATACCCAATAAATAGGGTTAAATCAAATGTAGAAAAACTCATTCTAATTGGTTTAAACGTATAAAAGAACAAATAAAATTTCCTAAAGATATTCTTTTTCAGAAGAAAATAAAGTAATCTAATGATCTAGTTTATCACCAAATAGCAAATCTGTGAAAAATGACATGAAACTTATTGTATTTTTCACACTATTATGCAAAATATGTTCTTTTCACATTCAGAATATGACCCATTTTAGTGCATTTATTGCATCATAAAATTAAAAATATGAATAAAAAAAGTTAAACTTGTGTACCCATTCCAAAAAACATGCGTCTTAAAAGTGTAAAACAGCCATCAAGGTTATTTAACTAAAAGAAATGCTTTAAACGAAAAGCCCTTCACACGGACTTGAACAAAGGCAGGACTTGACTTAATGTAAAACAATACAACGTTCATTGGGAAGCCAGGACAACATAAAGATGAAAGACGAAGAATTAATTGAGCTGTACTTATCTAGTTACGACTCCTCTTACTTTAGTATTCTACACAAAAGGTACTCTACCAAAGTATATAGCAAGTGTATATCCTTACTAAAAAATGAAGATCTCGCACAAGATGCTATGCAAGAAATCTTTGTCAAGATATTTATGAATCTTTCTAAATTTAGTGGAAGATCGAAGTTCTCAACGTGGGTTTATTCTATTACATATAACTTTTGTATTGATTTTATCCGTCGTAAGAAAAAAGAAAGAAAACTATTTTCCGATGATATTGAAAATGCGGCTGAACCAATAGAAGATGTAAAAGACGAAGAACTATTAGAAATAGAAGTTTCTCGTCTGAAACGAATTTTAGAAGAAATTCCTATTGCTGACAAAGCTGTTTTACTCATGAAGTATCAGGATGAATTGTCGATCCGCGAAATCGCAGAAATGTTAGATAAGTCTGAAAGTGCGATTAAGATGAAAATTAAAAGAGCCAAGCACAAGGCCTACAAGAAATATAAAGAGCTATTTAAAAACTAAACTTGATGAACTCAATTCATAATCCTTTAATTCAATAAAAAGTATATTGTAATAAGCGGTTATGTACAGATGTTTCATTAGAAATTACATTATTTAAAACCTACCTATATTATTTGTGTTAAATGAACATATAACAACTAGAGTAAGGTAATAAATAGTGGTCTTTAAACCTGAGTTATTATGTCTAAAAATAATTTTCAACGTTTGAGTGATGAAAATATCACTCCCAGAGCTAAAGATCAGATTGAAAAAACTACAAAAGAAATTGATGCTTCTGTTTCATTTGTAAAAATGATTGGTAATATTGTAGAGATGTATTTACCACGCGTTTTTGACGTATTCATGATGATGAGTGGAGCACAACAAAGGGGTACTCCTGTAGAACAAGAAGATACAACTTTACCACCTTCATCTGGCGGAAGTGGTCAGATCACTCCAAATAGTGGTCCGTCTAATCCTGATTTATAAAGTTATAATACCGTGAATTATTCTATTCACGTGGTCTCATAAAAATAAATGAAATACAATGGATATATTTACAGACTTATACGAAAGTATTATTATTCCTTTTTTTGAATTTATCCCCAAATTAATCGGTGCCCTCATTATATTCATAATTGGGTTTTTCATCATAAAGGCAATAACCAAGTTTGTTAAGAAAATATTAGAGAAATCTGGTATTGATAAAATAAAAGAAATGCTTGATGGGATTGAAATGGTAGATAAATCTAACCTTCAAATCATCCCAAGTATAATTATCTCTAAATTCTTCTATTATACCTTATTATTATTTTTAGGTCTTATAGTAGCTAGTATTTTGGAAATTAGTGAAGTTTCTCAACTTCTTCAAGACGTTATACGACTCATTCCTAATTTATTAGTTGCACTTATTATTCTAGTGATCGGTATTTTACTAGCTGATTCATTAAAAGGTATTGTAGAAACAGCATGTAAATCTATTGGTATCCCAGCGGGTAAGATCGTTGCTGCGTTTGTTTTCTTTTTTGTATTTATTAATGCACTAATGATCTCTCTACAAAAAGCAACTATTCCTATTGATTTTCTAACGGATAATCTGACGGTTGTATTAGGAGGAATTGTAGTCGCTTTTGCCGTAGGTTATGGTTTGGCTTCTAAAGATTTAATGTCTAATTTTTTAGCATCTATCTATTCTAAGGATAAACTACAAGTAGGTGACACCATAACGGTGGATGGTTCTACTGGAAAAATCATTGCCTTGGATAGTACTTCTTTTACACTTTTATCTGATGGCAAACGAGTGATTATTCCTTTGAGTAAGATTACAAATAATAAATTTGAAATTCACGATAACTAATCTCAAATAGAGCAATATTATAAAAATCGAATAATTCTTATGCAGAAACAGACACCCCTTGTATCTTTGCATAATACCAATTTACATTTTTTTAAATTAAACCTATTTTATAAAAAATTTCCTAAAAATGAAAAAATTAATATTACTAAATCTATTTATTCTGTTTGGTGCATTTACTATGTTTGCACAGACAATTGAAGAACTAAAAGCACAAAAAGCACAACAAGAAGAAATTAAAAAAGGTGTCGATGCGAAAATTGCTGATTTAAATAAGCAAATTAAAGAATTTCCAGGTTGGACATATGGTGCAGGTGCACTATTTGGGCTGGACTTTGCGGGTCAGAGCAATTGGTTTGCAGTAAACAACCCGAACACACGCTCTAATCAATTTGGTATTGGTTTTAATGCTTATGCTAATAAAAATGAAGATAAATACTATTGGCGTAATGATCTTGCAGCAAACTGGGCAAGAGGTGAAGTTTCTACATTGACTGTTGCAGGTGGTCGTGATTCTTTATCAACAGATATTGCAGTTGGTGATTTAGGCCTAACTTCTAGAGGTGGTTACTACTTATATGAGCAGTTGGTAGCTGTTTCTGGACGAGCAAACTGGAACACTGTAATTTTTGATTTTAGTCCTGGTTCTATCACTCTTGGCTTAGGAGTTTCTGTTACACCTTCAAAAGCTCTAGAGTTTTGGGTACACCCATTAGCTTACCAAATCAACTATCCAGGTGATGATTTCACGTCAGCTACTGGTGCATCATTCGGTGGATCTTACACGGGTACTTTATATAAAAATATCAAGTGGAACTCTACTTTAGAAGGGTTCTTCTCTTATCAAGGTGATGACGATGAAGGATTAGAAGCAAGTGACTTACATAACTGGACATGGAGAAATGGGTTCGTTATTGACAACCTATTTAAAGGGATTGGTGTTGGTTTAAATGTTTCTTTACGTTCAAACAAGCAATTGGCAAGAGCTGTAGGTATTCCTGAAGCAGACTGGGGTGATTTACAAGTATTGTATAACTTAGGTTTTACTTACTCCATCTCAAACTAAAAGTAATTATTAAGAAAGTTTTAATATCTTAAAGCTGCTTTCATCTTGATTGATGGAAGCAGCTTTTTACTTTTAAATACCTATGTATGTCCAATCTACAACTCTTACTTAACACCATGCCTCAAACAGGTACTGTCCAATGGATCGGTATCCGTCCTGTTAAAAAAGCTAACTTGACGCTGGTCAACCAAGTAGCAGTTTCTATCGAAAAAGGACTAGAAGGCGATCACTATACGGGCAAAAGTAGAAAGAGACAGGTCACACTAATTCAAGCAGAACATCTGAAAACCGTAGCTGCTATTCTTAAAAAAGAAAATATTGACCCAGCTACTTTACGTCGAAATATGGTCGTTTCTGGCATCAACTTATTGGCTCTAAAAGATAAGACATTTCAAATTGGCGATCAGGTGATTTTAAAAATGACAGGACTTTGTCATCCTTGTTCTCGTATGGAAGAAAACCTCGGTACAGGTGGTTATAATGCCATGCGTGGACATGGTGGTATTACAGCAATGGTTGTCCAAGACGGTGTTATTAAAATCGGAGATAAAGTGAAGCTGTTGATTGAAGAATAAATTTTATGCAATTAATTTGCGATAAGGTAAGACTACATCAAAACCCTTATTATTAAAATAGGCTTTGGTTTCTTCTGGCGACCAACTACTGGAAACCATCACAAAATCACCACCCCAAGCTCCTAAGGACTTCACAATTCCACCTTCATAATCAGCGAAATAACGCGTTTGGCTACGTTCCAAATTAAGGATTTTGGACGTCATGTGTTCGTGTTCGGTCAATAAGCGTTCAAAATCACTCAACTTAGTTGTTGCTAAAATATCTTTTGTTAATTGTGTAAACAAATGAGTATATTTCAACGGATTTTTTACCTCAGATTTATAGTGTTTGATACCACTACGACTATTTTGTTTTTTACCTAAATAGACAAAATATAATTGCTTGCTAAAGGCAGGTTTAAAATCAGCAGTTTCCCATTTTCCGACTTTATTTTCTATTTGATACAAAATAGGTTGTTCTTCTCCTGCACAAGCAATATCGTATCCAGAACCTTTAAATGTTTCTTGTAATAATTCAAATGGATTCATTCCTGCCCACTTGGCAACAGCATAAATTAAGGTAGAACTAGAACCTAGTCCCCACTCTATTGGAAAATCAAGTTCCGTCGTGACTTTGGTAATTTTATGTTCTGAAACGAATGGTTTGGTTGGTTTTACGCTTCGCAAAATTGTTTGTAGAGCGATAGCTGTTGGTTTATCGTTCGTTTCAATGACGTGAAATTTATTTGGACTCAATTGCGCTTCGAACCAAACCTCTCCTTTAGAATTTTTAGATACCCACTGAAAAATACTCGCATCTTCATGATCGGTTGTTTCGATTTCCATGTGCTGCCCCAATTTGGTAGGCAATGCCAATGCAAGTGCGCCATCTAATACAAAATATTCGGATGTCAGTAAGAGTTTACCTCTCCCAAAATAGAGTTCCTTTTGGGTCATAAGACGATTGTATTTATATTAATAGAGGAAACAGTAAAGGTTCTCGCATACATCAACACCTCAAATTCTTTTTTCTTTATATTACCTCCGAATCATCAGAAAATATTGAATTTAGATTATTATACAACTCGTCTACAACAGAGTAGTATAAATTAGATATAAAAAATATCCATATTCTAAATTTGACCGCAAAGGTGAGAAAATATTATGAATAAATACAGGCATCGACCCGTTAAATTATTGATAATGAGGGATAATTTAAGTCAGTTGACTCAAATCTCGTACAAAACCGTTAAATCCTGCTTGATTTAATGTTGCTTGTAGCTTTTTGGCATCACTGAATCGGGTAAAAGCTCCCAAAACCATACGATAAACCGTTCTTCCTTCTATTTCATTGATATGAATAATGACTTTTTCTCCAAATCGAGATTCAAATTTTTCTGCATTTCTCAATACATTTCCGTAAGCTGCAAAAACGCCCAATTGTACTCCGAAACCTTCTGGTTTTTGCTTTTTGACAGAAAATTCAAACAAACCTTCACCAGATTTTATCGCTTCATCGACCTCGACAACAGGTGTTGTTCCTTCTTTTAGTCGAATGGCTTCGGCTACCGCTTTGTCTGCATTGACCCGTCCATAACCATATTTTCGAGAATGACCTTGGAAATCATATTCTGATGGATGACCAATTTTATCGGCTGTTTTACGAATAATCGTTTTGACCTCACTCGCTTTCAAATCAGGATTGACCGACAACATTAATGCACAAATTCCAGCTACTAAAGGTGTTGCACTAGATGTTCCACCGAAATGTTTATATCGATTTCCACGAGACAAACCATCATACCAAAAACGCTTTTCTCCAATTTGCCACGACAAACCATTGTCCCACCAAGCCCGTGCTGCAATAATCGGCCAATCGCCATTTGATGGTGCAACTACATCAATTTCTAGTCCTTTATTAGAATATGAGGCATGTTCATCTTGACTCGTACATGCCCCTACTGCAATTACATCTGGATGTGCGGAGTAAAAACTCACGAAATCTTCACTTTCATTTCCAACGGCATAAACTACCACACAACCCTTACCATTGCGCCCTTTTGTCGCTGCTTTGGTAATCGCTTCCTCCTTCATCGCATTGAGATTAAAAGCAGGATCGGTTGTCCCCCAACTACAACTAATCACATCTGCCCCGTTGTCAATACAGTAATTAAACATTTCTTCGGTTGCCCGTAAACTAAATGATGTGCCGCTCACAGGCATAAATTTAGCATTGGGAGCTGCACCTACAATTCCGTCTCCATTGGAAGCGGCGAGTGCCACGCTTGCACAGGGTGTACCATGTGTAAAACTCGGATCACCTTGAAGGATTTCGCTTGATCCCATCCATAAATCATAAGGTTTATATATTTTATTTTTTAAATCAGGATGTGTTAAATCAAATCCATTATCAATCACGGCAATCACCACATCACTTGAACCTGTGTTCCCAATGCGTTGCCAAGCATCAACCACTTTAGCATCTGCACCACGTTTAAGGCTTCGGGCGGCATCAATTACATAACCATCATTTTTTAAATGCCATTGGTGGGAAAGTAATTCATCTCTAGGTGCAATAAAATCGTATTCTGTCAATAATGCGTCTAGGTCTGGTTCTGCTATTTTCACTAGCGAAAAGCCTTCTAAAGCGGCAGCTACTTTGATCGGGTTTTTCGATTTTTCGGTTACTTTAGCGATAATTCGATTATTATCTCGACGCTCGACCAATTCTAAATGATATTCATCCAAAACAATATTCTGTTCTTCTTCATCTGAACCTTCTTGATAAGTAATCATAATTTCACCTGTGGGAACGAGCGGTTTTTTACTTCCTTCGGCAAAATAGACATGCGTACCTAATTCAATATCTTCGTGCGCCCGTACTTCGTCTAATTTTTTGTCCAAAGAACGTCGACCACGATCTAGTTTCACGACTTCAAAACCTCCTAAACGAGGTAGTATCGTTTCTTTAACAAAGTCCTCATTTTTAAGGTCTTTTTGTTTTTTAGATTTTAATCCAACTAGGCTTCGGCTTTTTCGCAATCGAATATTTCCTTTTCCGCTTTTGATTGTCAGTTTACTCATAATGTATAATGGTTTTCTTCTGACAAGATACGATTATTTCAGGAAATGAATTGATGAAGAAGCTGGAAAGAATATATGACAAGTTGACTTTGAGATTTGCTAAAATGATACAGAAGAACAGCTTTGGAGATGATTACTTTTGAACTACTACCTATTTATTTAACAAAGGAAAACTACTATACTGAACCGTAAGAATATCTATCACTTCTGTACTACTGATACTATATATAATTCGATATTTTTAATCATAATTTCACGAACCATGTCAAGATTAGTTTCTGGTACTTTTCTTCCAATTTTAGGGAACTGTTGAAGTATTTTTACTTCTTCAAAAAAGAGATCAATGATATATTCTGCATATTTAGGCGATGTTCTCTCCAAATAAGTAGCAATTGCTTCAATATCTTCTATGGCTTGGAATGTCCAATTTATTTTAACCATTTTGATAATCTAGCTTTAGCTTCTTCTTCTGATAAAGTCTTATTATTTTCAACTTGTCGTAATCCAGTTTCTATTTTTTCTAATGTAATTAATCTTTCAACTAACTCATCAATACTGAATTGCTCTGGGAGTTTGTTGATTGTTTCTATTACTTTTGATTTTAAAACCATTTTTATATTTTTAAATGAAGTATAATATACAATGATATATCTACTTATACAAACACATTTTGCCTAAATAAAACATATAATATTCAAAAGTTATTATTCATCAATTCTAAAATAAATTAGGCTTCACTAATCCAACTACTTTTGAAGCCACCTTAAATGTTTGGATACGACGGTTGACCTTTCGCTCGAATTTAGGAACAAGATCAATGATTTTCTTGGCGTATGGCTTGGACGTCAAATTGCCTAATAACATTAGTTTTTCGGGTGTGGACATGCCTTCTATCCAACCATCAAGTCCGTTAATCAACGTGTTGAGCTCCTTCTCATTTTTATCCGAATACTGGTCGATATGTTTTACTGATTTTTTGATAGAACTGTAGCTCAGAGCTTCCTCCAAAGCAGTTGCAAAGGAATTTCCCACTACATCGAGCTTATCCGCAGGTGATAAGTTGGCACTGATGGCTTCTTGCAAAACGGTTTGATGTCCATTCATCAATTTTGCCATTTTAGAAGCGGTGCACGATGATAGACTCAATAAAGCATATAATGCAAAAACGATAAAACTATATTTTTTCATGATATTTCTGATTTACTCCTTTAGACTACAAAAGCGATTCCAAGATACATTTTTTGGAGTGTATTGTTTTTGATTTTAAAATATTGTATTTTGTGACGTGAAAGTATCAACGAAAACGGACTCTAACAATTCCTTTCTTTTTTGCTTTCAAAAAACAATAAATGTTTAAAAGTGATTTCACGATTATTACACTACAGTAATCATGATGTACCATGTCGTTATCATAATTATTATTGAACATATAAAAAATAGTATATGCAAAAAAAAGATGTTAAAAAGAATCTATTAAATCATTCGGAAGCTAAAGTTAAGCTACTCGGCGAATATATAAAAAAGTATCTAAGCGTAATTTGTAATGACGGTTACACTCAAATAATTAGGATTTTTGATCTCTTCTGTGGAGAAGGTTTATATGATAATATGGGAGAAGGAAGCCCTATAGTCCTTCTAAATGCAATAAATGAAGTAGCAAAAGAGAGTCAAAAAAACAGTAGAGCAATTCCAAAAATAGTGTGTTATTTTAACGATAAAAGTAAAGTAAAAATTGAAAAACTGAAATCTGTAATTACTAATAGTCAATACAATATTTCTAATTGTGAAATTTCTTATAAAACATTTGACTACTTGGAAATTGTTGATTCGCTTGTTAGTCAAATCGATAGTCTTAAAAATGAAAAAGTTTTCATTTTTATTGATCCATATGGCTATAAAGGCATCAAAGCAAGTCAAATTAATCGATTAATGACAAGTCGTAAATCTGAAGTTTTACTTTGGCTTCCAACACAACATATGTATAGATTTTCAGAGAACGGAACTCCAGAAGCATTATATGATTTTTTAGAAGAATTTGAAATTCATGAAAGTGAGGCAAATAAAAATGTTTGGAAGTTTATTAAACGGTTGAACTCTGGATTTCAAAGATCAATAGGTAACAATTTTTATGTTGACTATTTTTCGATCAAAAAAGATGAGAATACTGTTTTTTGTTTATATTTTTTCACATCACATATTCGAGGTTTTGAAAAGATGATGGAAACAAAATGGGAAATTGATACAGAATTTGGGAAAGGATGGGAATATACAGGTAATAGACTTTCTTTATTTCACGATCACAAAACAAACGAATTAGAGATAAAGCTAAAAGAGTATATAAAATCTGGAATTCGATATAATGGAGATGTATATAGATTCACTTTACTGAATAAATATCTTCCTAAACATGCAAAGCAAATCTTAGAAGATTGGCAAAAAAATAATATTATTGAAGTTATTTCATCAACAGGAGATAAAATCGCAAAAAAATGGTTTTATATCAAATACTATAAAAAAGGAAGTTTAGATAATAAAAAAGTGTACTTTAGATTAAAATAAATCAAACATACAATGGCTCAATCAACAATAGAATGGACTGAAATGACTTGGAATCCAACTACTGGATGTTCAAAAGTTTCTCAAGGATGTAAGTATTGTTATGCTGAGGTAATGTCTAAAAGATTACAAGCAATGGGAGTTGAAAAATATAAAGATAATTTTGAAGTTAGAATACATCCCTCTACGTTAAAAATTCCTTATACTTGGAAAAAATCAAAAGTCGTGTTTGTTAACTCAATGAGCGATTTATTTCACGAACAAGTGCCATTATCGTTTGTAAAAAAGGTTTTTAAAGTAATGAACGAAAATCCTCAACACATATTCCAAGTACTTACAAAAAGAGCAGAACGCCTTTTGGAATTAAGTAGTGAATTAAAATGGACACATAACATTTGGATGGGCGTATCTGTGGAAGAACAGCTAGTAAAAAATCGAATTAATTTTTTAAGAAAAACAAATGCGAAGGTTAAATTTCTTTCGATTGAGCCACTTATTGGAGCTTTACCTGATTTAAATTTGGATCAAATTGACTGGGTTATTGTGGGTGGAGAAAGTGGACATACCCCTAGACCAATGGAACTGGATTGGGTTGTTGACATTCAAGAGCAATGTGAAAGAGTGAACGTTCCTTTCTTTTTCAAGCAATGGGGCGGAAAAAATAAAAAGAAAAATGGTAGAACTTTAAACGGCAGAACATACGACGAAATGCCAGAAATAGAATTACAATACAGCACTTAAAGTAGTATCCCCCCTCCGCTCGACTTAGGCTCATGCCTACGTCGAAATGTCGACAAAACTCTCTACCGAG
>JAHDFQ010000050.1:21026-29050 GCA_020628085.1 Saprospiraceae bacterium | reverse complement strand
CAGTATATTCTTTCATTTGTTTTAACACGTCGTCCGATAAACTATAAGTCGGTAACACGGCAGAACTATCGCCTGAGTGAATACCTGCTGGCTCGATATGTTCCATAATGCCCATGATGTGAACTTCGTCACCATCGCAAATCGCATCAACTTCTGCTTCTTTGGCACGTTCCAAGAACTGGTCAATCAAAACTTGATTCCCTGGTAGGTGTTTGAAAATACTCAACACATGACGTTCCAATTCTTCATCGTTGATAACAATTCGCATACGTTGACCACCCAATACATAAGATGGGCGCACCAAAACAGGATAAGTCACTCGATTAGCAATTGCTAAGGCATCGTCGATATCTTCAGAAACACCATATTTTGGATAAGGAATATCCAATTCTTTCAACATATCTGAAAATCGTCCTCGATCTTCTGCTAAGTCCATTGCATCAAAGCTACTTCCAAAAATCTTAATGCCTCGTTTATGGAATTTCTTTGCAAGCTTCAAAGCCGTCTGACCACCCAATTGCACAATGATTCCTTCTGGTTTTTCAAGTTCGATAATTTCTTCGATGTGTTCCCAAAAGACGGGCTCAAAATATAGTTTATCCGCTACATCAAAATCCGTCGACACCGTTTCTGGATTACAGTTAATCATAATAGATTCATAACCCGCTTCCTTCAACGCCAACAATCCGTGTACACAACAATAATCAAACTCAATACCTTGACCAATTCGATTCGGGCCCGAACCTAGAACAATTATTTTTTTATTATCCGTTGGGATACTTTCGTTTTCGGTATCAAAAGTGGAATAGAAATATGGTGTTTGTGCCTCAAACTCTGCCGCACAAGTATCTACCATTTTGTAGGTTCTACGAATATTCAATTTCTTACGTTGGCGAGTTACTTCTGCTTCGGTAATTCGGAGCAACCAAGCAATTTGAGCATCCGAATAACCAACTGTTTTTAGTTGTCGGAAAAAGTCTTCTGGAATATCTTCTGCTACATTATACATGAGCAGTTCTTTTTCCATGGTCACCAATCGCTTAATTTGTTGAATATACCAAGGATCAATTTTAGTTAATTTATGAACCGTTTTAGACGGAACGCCCAAACGAAGGGCATCTTTCAAACGGTAAATACGGTCATCGCTCACCATTTCCAAACGTTCTAAAATATCTGCCGTTCTAATCCATTCTTTCTTATCTGCACCTAATCCCATTCGGTTATTTTCCTGAGATTGACAGGCTTTTTGTAATGCTTCTAAGAAGTTACGTCCAATAGCCATGACCTCCCCAACAGACTTCATTTGTAGACCTAACTTGTGATCTGCACCATAGAACTTATCAAAATTCCAACGTGGCATTTTCACAATCACATAATCTAAAGTCGGTTCAAAATATGCAGATGTATTTTTAGTAATTTGATTTTTTAATTCATCTAAAGTATAACCAATCGCTAATTTAGCAGCAATTTTTGCAATCGGATATCCCGTTGCTTTACTGGCCAATGCCGATGAACGAGAAACCCGTGGATTAATCTCGATAACAATGAGTTCTTCTGTCTCTGGATTTTGTGAAAACTGAATATTACACCCCCCAGCAAAATTTCCTAATGAGCGCATTGCCAAAATAGCTTGGTTTCGCATATCTTGATACGACGTATCTGAAAGTGTCATCGCTGGTGCAACAGTGATACTATCTCCTGTATGGATACCCATCGGATCAAGGTTCTCCACCGTACAAATAATCACAACATTGTCATTTGCATCACGCAATAACTCTAGCTCATATTCTTTCCAACCCAAAACAGCTTTGTCAATCATCACCTCATGTGTAGGTGAAGCCTCTAAACCTCGTCGAAGTGCATCATCAAATTTTTCTGGCTCGTGGACAAACCCACTACCTGTTCCACCGAGTGTATAAGATGCACGAATGACTAATGGAAATCCGATTTTCTGAGCAGCTTCTTTTCCTTCTAAAAAGGAATTGGCAATGAAAGAAGGTGCAACATCTAAACCAATCTTCAACATCAACTGTCGGAATGCCTCACGGTTTTCAGTTACCTCAATAGCATCTAAATCGACACCAATCATACGAACACCATATTTCTCCCAAACCCCTCTTTCCCCCGCTTCAATAGCAAGATTCAATGCCGTTTGTCCACCCATCGTAGGTAGTACCGCATCAATCTGGCGTTCTTGGAGTATTTGTTCAATACTTTCAACTGTCAATGGTAATAGATGAATGTGATCCGCCGTCACGGGATCGGTCATAATGGTAGCAGGATTAGAATTAATCAAAGTAACTTCGATTCCTTCTTCTCGTAAAGAACGAGAGGCTTGAGATCCAGAGTAATCGAACTCACAGGCTTGACCAATAATAATTGGTCCGCTACCAATAATAAGAACTGATTTAATAGAAGTATCTTTAGGCATGTTGCAAATTTTTGGAGTGAATGCTTTCTCAAAATTTGCACGCAAAGATATGTTTTGATTAGCAGAATCTTAGGGTTTAACCCCTAAAACTTCATACTCTTTTTAACAAAAATTATATTGGAACTCAAATGGTAATGAAATTGTTATTTACACCAACAATTCCGTAATTTTGTTGTTTCCTTTTGCTGCACGTGTGTTACTTTATCATTTTGTAGCAAAGAAAGGTAAGATTATCAATAGAGAATACTTTTAATAAAAATTTAAATACCTACAACGTGTCTTCAACAAAAGATAATTTAGTAAAAGACGAAACCCGTTATCCAACATTTAAAGGATTGAACCTACCCGAAATTGACCAAACCATTTTGACGTTTTGGGAAGAGAACGATATTTTCAATAAAAGTATTGACCAACGAGATATTGACAACAGCTACGTTTTTTATGAAGGGCCACCTTCCGCCAATGGAAAACCTGGTATTCACCACGTCATGGCTCGAACCGTCAAAGATTTGTTTTGTCGGTTCCACTCGATGTCAGGTCAGCGAGTTGAGCGAAAAGGTGGTTGGGATACACATGGTTTACCCATTGAGTTGAGTGTCGAAAAAGAATTGGGTATTACTAAAGAAGACATTGGTAAAAAAATATCAGTAGACGATTACAACAAAGCTTGTAAGGAGACGGTGATGCGCTACAAAGACATGTGGGATGACATCACTCGTAAAATGGGATATTGGGTAGATTTAGAAAGTCCATATATCACTTTTGAGAACGAGTATATGGAATCGGTCTGGTATTTATTGAAGCGTTTGTACGATAAAGATTTATTGTATAAAGGTTATACCATTCAGCCATATTCGCCAGCAGCAGGAACGGGTCTGAGTTCGCATGAATTAAATCAGCCAGGCTGTTATAAGGATGTGACCGATACGACTGTCGTTGCTCAATTTAAGTCTATTCCTTCTACACTTCCTAACTTTTTATCAGATGAGGGCAATGTACATTTCTTGGCTTGGACGACTACGCCATGGACTTTACCATCGAATACTGCTTTGACAGTTGGTCCAAAGATTGATTATGTTTTAGTGCAAACCTTCAATCAATATACCTTTGAACCGATAAAAGTCGTTTTGGCGAAAGCCTTAGTTGGTAAACAGTTTTCGGGTAAATATACCGCAGCGGAAAGTATTGAAGATTTAGCAAATTATACAAAAGAGGCTAACCTGCCTGCCGGCAAGGCAGGAAAAATTCCTTTCCATGTTCTGAAAGAATTTAAAGGTGCAGATTTAGTAGGTATCAAATACGAACAATTGCTGCCTTACGCTTTGCCTGCTGATCATCCAGAAAATGCTTTCCGAGTGATTTCGGGTGATTTTGTAACCACAGAAGACGGAACAGGAATTGTACATACAGCTCCGACCTTTGGTGCAGATGATGCGATGGTAGCAAAATTAGCTACTCCTGCTGTACCGCCTCTTTTAGTTAAAGATGATAACGACAACCTTGTTCCTTTGGTGAATTTACAAGGAAAATTTCGTCCAGAAATGGGTGAACTGGCAGGTGTTTATGTCAAAAATGAATATTATAAAGAAGGTGACGCACCCGAAAAATCTGCCGATGTCCAGTTAGCGATTAAGCTAAAAATAGAAAACAAAGCCTTTAAGGTGGAGAAATATGTGCATAACTATCCGCATTGTTGGAGAACCGATAAACCAGTTTTGTATTACCCATTAGATAGTTGGTTTATTCGCTCGACGAAGATGAAAGAGCGTATGTTTGAACTCAACAAAACGATCAATTGGAAACCTGCACATACGGGTGAAGGGCGTTTTGGAAAATGGCTCGAAAACCTGCAAGATTGGAACTTATCTCGTTCTCGTTATTGGGGGATTCCATTGCCGATTTGGCGGACAGAAGACGGCACGCAAGAAGTTTGTATTGGTTCGATGGAACAACTTCAACAAGAAATTGATAAAGCAAATAAAGCTTTAGGCACGGATCAACAATTACCCAAAGATTTGCACCGTCCATATATTGATGATGTGGTTTTGGTAACAGATTCAGGTGAGAAAATGACTCGTGAATTGGACTTGATTGACGTTTGGTTTGATTCGGGTTCGATGCCGTATGCACAATGGCATTATCCGTTTGAAAATAAGGAAAAGTTTGAGCGCAATTATCCAGCAGATTTTATTGCCGAAGGTGTGGATCAAACACGTGGTTGGTTCTTTACGCTTCATGCGATTGGAACAATGGCGTTTGATAGTGTGGCATATAAAAATGTGGTTTCTAACGGGTTGGTTCAAGACAAAAACGGACAGAAAATGTCCAAACGTTTAGGCAATGCCGTTGAGCCGTTTGAAACCTTGGCAACTTATGGAGCAGATGCCACCCGTTGGTATATGATCTCGAATGCACAGCCTTGGGATAACCTAAAATTTGATGTTTCGGGTATAGAAGAAGTCCGTCGTAAGTTTTTTGGAACACTATATAATACGTATTCTTTCTTTACGCTTTACGCAAATATCGACCAATTTATGTATCGGGAAGTGGACTTGTTTTTGAAAGACCGCACCGAAATTGATCGTTGGATTATTTCATTATTAAATACCTTGATAAAAGAAGTACAGGCAGATTATGCCGACTATGAACCAACGAATGCCACTCGTAAAATCCAGTTGTTTGTCGATCAGCATTTGAGTAATTGGTACGTACGTTTGTGTCGTCGCCGTTTCTGGAAAGGAGCATATTCGACCGATAAAATTGCTGCTTATCAGACCTTATATACTTGTCTGGAAACCATCACAAAATTGATGGCACCTGTTGCACCGTTCTTCTCAGATTGGTTGTACCAAAATTTGAATAATTCGACAAAGAAGGAAGCACATCAGTCGGTTCACTTAGCAGATTTTCCTGTTGCAAACGAAGAAGCCATCAATAAAGATTTAGAACAACGCATGGATTATGCACAACGTATTTCATCTTTGGTCTTGTCGTTACGTAAAAACCCGACAGTCAATATCAAGGTACGCCAACCACTTCAAAAAATCTTATTGCCTGTTTTGGATCAAGATTTTGTGGCACAAGTCGATCAAGTGAAGGATTTAATTTTGGCGGAAGTCAACGTTAAGGAAATTGAATATATCGACGATACCTCTGGTGTGATTAAAAAGAAAATCAAACCGAATTTCAAAACGCTTGGTCGTCGTTTGGGTAAAGATATGAAAGCAGCCTCGCAAGCGATTGCTGCATTTACACAAGAAGATATTGCAGCGATTGAAAAATCAGGAAAGTATGATTTAGTGGTTGGTGATACCACGCATGAGTTGAGCCTAGAAGATTTTGATATTAGTGCAGAAGATATTCCAGGTTTGTTGGTAGCTAACGATGGTGCATTGGCGGTTGCGCTTGATGTGACTTTGACCGACGAATTGCGAGCAGAAGGAATGGCGAGAGAATTAGTCAATCGTATTCAAAATATCCGTAAAGACAAGGGTTTTGATGTAACTGATAAGATCAATGTCCAAATTGAAAACCATGAGGCTGTTCAACCTGCCATTGCTCAGTTCAAAGATTACATTTGTACTGAGGTATTAGCGGATTCTTTGGAGTTAGTAGATGGTTTGAAAGATGGCGAAGTGCAGGAGTTGGCGGAAGATGTGCAGGTGTATATTGGAGTAGCAACGGTTTAATAACACTTTTAGGAAATAAATATAGTGGTAGTTCTGTATAAACGGGACTGCCACTTTAATTTTTACTTTCTTATCAAAGGTATTTTTTGTATCTTAATCTAAGATTATTAAAATTCAATAACATGAGTGCCGTAGAAGCTTTTGATTTTTTTGCAGCGAGTATTGCTAAAATTGATCCATCACAGATAGCTCAATTGCAAGCACCCGAATCTATGAATGAACGTGTTCGTGAGCTTATCCATAAGAAAAAAAACGAACAAATAAGTATAGATGAATCCACTGAATTAGATCGTTACTTAGCGCTCGATTTGATTATTAGCTTGTCCAAAGCAAGGGCAGCAGAAATTAATCACCTTCCTTGTTAGTCGTCAGTTAAGTTAATGCCTTAGATATATTTATTTTTTACCACAGAGTTTCGCAGAGATATCCGCAGAGTTCAACAGAGCTTTTATCCTTATATTATTGACTTTACTAAATACTTAGAAACGTACTCCCTTCCATGAAAATCCTCCTCATCGAACCATTTTACGAAGGTAGTCACGCACACTGGGCGAAAGGCTACTGGCGCAATAGTCGGCATGAAATACAACTATTGACCTTGCCTGGGCGATATTGGAAATGGCGGATGCACGGTGCGGCGGTAACGTTAGCGGAGCAATTTATGGAATCTGATTTTGAACCTGATCTGGTGCTAGCAACGGATATGTTGGACGTAGCAACCTTTCAAGCATTGACTCGAAAGCGATTATATAATACTCGATTTGCAGTGTACTTTCACGAAAACCAAATTACCTATCCTTGGTCGCCTACTGACGATGATGTCAAACTAAAACGCAATAATCAATATGGTTTCTTAAACTATACAAGTGCTTTATGTTCGGATGTAGTATTTTTTAATTCTACTTTTCACCAACAATCTTTTTTAAGGGCATTGCCCGAATTTTTAGAACAATTTCCTGATTTTAATAACCTGCATACCATTGAAACGATTACTCAAAAGTCATCTGTTTTGAATTTGGGCTTGGATTTAAAACGTTTTAATGGTATTGAAGTTAAGAAACCCAAAGAGGCTGTTTTATTATGGAATCATCGTTGGGAATATGATAAAAATCCAGATGAGTTTTTTAAAGCATTACTTCGAATAAAGTCAGAAGGCATTTCTTTTAAAGTAATCGTCATTGGAAAATCCTATCCACGAGTACCGCCTATTTTTGCAGAAGCAAAGGAGACATTAACCGCTGAAATTTTGCATTGGGGATTTGTGGAATCGTTTGAAGAGTATGCCCAACTATTGCATTTGGCTGATATTTTACCTGTAACGAGCCAGCAAGATTTTTTTGGTGGTAGTGTAGTTGAAGCGATTTATTGTAATTGTCATCCTATTTTACCCTATCGTTTGGCCTATCCAGAGCACATTCCGTCTGCTTTGCATGATGTACATTTATATCATGATATTAAGGGCATTTATCTAAAGTTAAAAGCGGCTATTCAAGATATCGCGACGATTCGTGCCAATCGAACGTATAGTGGTTTTGTTCAAAAATATGATTGGAAAGTGTTGACGGAGGTGTATGATCGGGCAATGGTGATGGTAGGGAAATAACGTTAATTATCTATTTTTTGAGCTTTCTGGTTTGGGTAATATTCCTGCTTTCGCTTGGCATTGTTCATTTTTTCAGTCGAAAAAAAACGAACCAAAAATTCTTGACAAAACAACTGCTAAACTCACTGCCACTCACCCACACCCACCTGTTTTGTCGTTCCTCTCCCGCCTAAGAGCGTCATTTAGATATTTATTGCTAGTGTAGCGTTGACGAACCCCTTCCTTTCCTTTTTCCTCTTTTTTATCAAAAAGAGAAAAGGAAGGGTTCGCCAACATAATGAAGGCTCACTCCAAACATTCA
>JAHDFQ010000050.1:4730-20926 GCA_020628085.1 Saprospiraceae bacterium | reverse complement strand
AAAAAGAGAAAAGGAAGGGTTCGCCAACATAATGAAGGCTCACTCCAAACATTCAGGATTAATGCCCAGTACATATTTTTCGACAACACCAATTGAAACGGCTGTTTCTGCGCCTTGAAAACCTCCAATGTCAGAATCTTTCAATTTCGTTTTAGCTTGTTGAGTCAATATTTTTGAAATGGGCTGGTAGGACCAATGCCATTTTTCTTCGTTGTAGCCATGTGGGCGACCACCGTCCCCTTTGGGTGTATATGGTTGACAAAAGCCAAAACTTGCTGCGTGTTGGAGCATCCAATCATATATTTTTTTGCCTTCCCCAGTTTCAAAATAGCTATTTTCAAAAGCATTGATGTCAAAATCTGTTCCCCAATGATGACGGGAAGTACTTGGCATAGAACTATATTCTAAAATTCTTAACGCTCGTGGAATAACTTTCGGAGTAGATTTGGATAAGTCTTTTCCATCAACCAATCTTGCTCCCGTCCACTTACCTTCCCAGATTCTTTTTTGATGATTAAACGGACGAGTTGCCGAACGAATCACGAATTTGATACCGTCTTTTCGAGCTGCTTCATCCATTTTTTTGAAGGCTTCATAGGTATCTTTTCGTAGATACATTCCTTTACTTGAAGCGTGCTTCGTAGATAATTCTATGAAATCGTCATGTGTTTTAGGATCAAATTTCCCCATGATATAATCTAAGGAAAAATCAATTTTTGGGCTTTGTATAGAATCCATAAGGATAGTATCTTTTGTAGTGGTGGGTTTTAGGGCAACCACTTTTGCAGCAAGTTCTTTTTCAGAAGCAACTGTTTTGCTCGGTGTATCAGCACAAGCTACTAGTAAAAAAAAACAGTATATGTATAGGGTTGGTTTCAACGTGAATTATGTTTTTCTGTATTTTTCAGTTACATTAATTTCTTCTAGTGACTCTGAGGTTGTTTAAGCCGCAAGCCACTAAAAATATTTGATTTCTCAAGTAGCGTCAAAATAACGCAATTCGTCTTTGAGTAGTCGGCATCGTTTTATTCCGTTAATAGCGTGTTCAGAGCAAATACGGATACTACTAATCCATTGATTAAATCATTTTTGCCACTTTTTGAGTGGGTGATTTCTTCTAGTTTTATAAGGCTCTAACAAATGTACCCCTCTAGGTTGAAATGATTGATATACCTTGTCTTTACTAAACCAACGCTCAAATGCTTTGAAGCATTCCAGATCAGGTATTTCCTGTTCAGTCGTAGTTTTGTCATGGATAGCTCCACGATGCGTAAAACCTGCATAATACACCGTTTGACATTCATCTGAGATGACAGAGTTCTTTAGTGTATGAGACCTTGTTTGCCATTATAATCATGCCCTTTCTAATTTACGCTCTATAGAGTGTTCGGTAGCATCTAGGTGTAGTGGTTCTGCATTGAAATAACTACTCTGACTATCCACACTTTGTCGATTTCGGGAAAGACGAATCAAATCATCCATTGTCTGTGCAGCTTGTAAATGAAGACAACTATACTTTTTTCCAATACAAGAAGTAAGACTTTGATCCAATGATTCACATGACCTTAATTCATATCAAATTGAGCAGCCAAGGATTGTTGAATATGACCATTTTTGAAAAAAAATTGTCCACCTTCATGAAAATGAAATAATGAGTTCTTCAAATTCACATACATGAAGACTTGTTAGTGATAAAAAATGCGTATGATTTTGTTTTAACTTTTGAGTATCCATAAAAGAATATAAGAAAAATAAATCAATTATTTAAATGTCTCCTGCGTACATACACGTGTATGTACGCAGACAGTCTAAATTATTTATACATTATCTCTAATTTTTATGCTAAGATATCTTTTTTATTTTAAATAGGATTACCATGAAAAAACCTATGTCTTCGCTTACCTTATGAAAATCTTTACGATCTTTATGAGCTTTAAAATAGAAATAGGAGAAAAAACAAATGACAAATACACCATATTTTAGATTGGAATTAACAACGGTAACCGACGACGACCGACCTGTTTATGTAGCAGGGAATTTTAATGACTGGGCCTTAGGAACGGAACAATTCCGACTCCAAAAAGTGGATGAAGGAAAGTATCAGATTGATTTTCCGCCTTTTATTAAGTTACCGAAGCCATTTGAATATAAATATACCCGAGGCAACTGGCGAGCAACGGAATTGAGTGAACGAGGATATCGAGTTCCCAATCGTGTAGTTGAACATCCCAATGGAATTGTCAAAGATTATGTTCCCCGTTGGCGTGGTGTAGAACATCCGTTTAAAGAAAGCAATCTACCTGAAAAAGTGCTGATTGCTGATGATTTTGAAATTCCACAACTCAATCGGAAACGTCGCATACAAGCGTTATTACCGCATGACTATCATACTTCGGGGAAGCGTTATCCCGTTTTGTATATGCAAGACGCCCAAAATTTGTTTGATCCATACTCCCCTTATGGCAATTGGGCGATTGACGAACGGCTAGCTGTTATGGCGGAGGAAGGATTGGCAGATATTATCATTGTGGCGATAGATCATGCGAGTGCAGATCGGCTGAAAGAATACAGTCCGACAAACAATACTCAAATTGGGTTTGGAGAGGGAAAACCGTATCTCAACTTTATTGTGCACACCTTGAAACCGCATATTGATAAAAAATACCGAACGATTCCGAACCGAGAATACACAGGTATCGGTGGAAGTTCTATGGGCGGATTGATTAGTATTTATGCAGGTTTTGCCCATCCGAATGTGTTTGGGCGATTAATGATTTTTTCACCATCGCTATGGGTTGCACCCAAAATTCATTTTGCCTTAATCAATTTAATGACGCTTGATCCCACCAAGATTTATTTATATGCTGGTGGAAAAGAAGGTGCAAATATGATTCCCAATGTTCTTCGTTTGAAAGAAGCGGTCGAACGACAAGGCGGTAATCAGTCCAATATTGACATCAAGTTGGTACTCGATCAAGAAGGACATCACAACGAGGATCGCTGGGGATTAGAATTTCCAGAAGCTGTCGAGTATCTATTTTTTGAATAATTTTTTTAGTCAAGAGATGACTTGAAGTCATCTCTTGACTCTACAAACACCTATAATTGAAAGATCAAAATAATAATATCAGATTCCTCATTTTAACTTTATTAAAAGTATGGATAGGAATATGTGTATTGTTATCATCAAATGATATACAGGCGCAAGAAACCGCCAAAGTTCAAGTGGTTGCTATTGAAATAGAAGGAAATAAAAAGACCAAAGAACCCGTCATTCTCCGAGAATTGGATTTTATAAAAGGCGATAGTATTCTTATTTCCGAATTATCAAGACGCCTAGAGATTAATCAGCAAAACGTACAAAATACAGGACTTTTCGTAACGTCCGAAATCAAAATTATTGATTGGAATACCATTCAGAATAGAGTCGTTATTCAAATAATCGTTCGTGAAACTTGGTATATTTACCCCTATTTAATTTTTGAACTAGCCGATCGAAACTTTAATGTATGGTGGTCGGAACAAAACCGTTCCCTCAAACGGGTGAACTACGGTGTCAGTCTACGCCACAATAATTTGACAGGGCGTAGAGATAAATTTAAACTCACATATCAGGGAGGATATACTCAAAAATATGAGCTGGATTATAATTTACCAGGGATCAATAAACGACAAACGATTGGTTTATTTGGAAACATTTACTATATCCGACAACGAGAAATTTCCTATATCACCGACGAAAATAAGTTGCTATTCTATGATTTTGAGGAAAACTATCAACTCAAACGCTTACGCCTTAATATAGGCGCAACACTCCGTCCAAAATTATATGAATATCATACCTTTAAAATTCAATGGAGCGATAATGAGATTGGCGAAACCGTCAGTCAAGACCTCAATCCACGCTATTTTTTAAATGGAACAAATCGCCAACAACATTTTACTTTTTGGTATCAATTTGTGATGGATAAGCGAGATATTCGTCCTTTTCCTTTAAATGGATTCATCATTGATGCACGTTTACAAAAGGATGGTTTTGGAGTGACAGATGATGTCAATTCGATGTGGGTTTCTCTTAAAGGCGTTCAATATTTTACTTTCGGAAAAAAGAAAAAATTTAGTACCGAATTATTTGGAAAAATTAAGAGTCAGTTACTCCGAAAGGAGCTACCATTTACACACATTACGTCATTAGGATATGGTAATAGTACGGTGCGTGGATATGAACTCTATGTCATTGACGGTATGGATTATGGATTATTAAAAACAAGTCTTCGGTACGAAGTATTGAACAAGCAATTTAGTTTTGGAAAATATATGCCCATGCACGCTTTTCGAGTCGTACCTATTCGTGTGTATTTTTCTATTCATAATGATCTCGGATATTTGAATAGTGTGTATTATAAAGACTATGGAACGCTGCACAATCAATGGCTTTGGGGAACGGGTGTTGGGTTAAACATTGTCGTTTACCACGATAAAGTTTTCAGAATTGAATATAGTCGCAATCATTTAGGAGAAAAAGGCTTATTTTTAAACTTTAATTTTTCAGGATAGGTTAACATAGGTATGCAGGTAGTCGTTTACAGTACGATTTTTAAGGAAGAGGACACGCCTTATGTCCAAGATTTATTTGATGTCTTAGCAGGTCGAGGCATCAATGCCTATGTTTATCAACCCTATTTAGATCAGATCAAAGATACTATTCAGTTTAAACGAGATGTAGGTTCATTTTCAGGCTATATAGATTTTAGATTGAAGAAAATGGATGCCGTTATTACCCTTGGTGGTGATGGAACGATCCTTCGAGCGATTACTGAAATTAGAGATAGCAATGTACCTGTGTTGGGTATCAATCTAGGAAGACTAGGCTTTTTATCGAGTGTCGAAAAAGGTAAAATAGGTGAATCTATTGATCTATTTATCCGAGGCATGTATCGTTTGGATATTCGGAATTTATTGTATTTGGAAGCTAGTACGCCCTTGTTTGGAGAAATGCCCTTTGCGCTCAATGATATTACTATTTTGAAACGAGATACGTCTTCTATGATTACCATTCATACTTATATCAATGGTGCGTATTTAAATTCTTATTGGGCGGACGGCATTATTGTCAGCACACCCACGGGATCAACGGGTTATTCGTTGAGTTGTGGTGGCCCCATTATCTTTCCAGACTCAGGTAATTTTGTCATTACACCTGTAGCACCACATAACCTCAACGTTCGCCCAATTGTGATCTCCGATGATTCTATTATTTCTTTTGAAATAGAAGGACGAGCCGATAATTTTTTATGTACGCTGGATTCCCGATTTGAAACCATTACTTCTAAAGATTCCTTAGCTGTTCGCAAAAACGACTTTAATGTACAATTGGTGCAATTACAAGATCATAGTTTTCAACGCACCATTCGTCAGAAACTTGCTTGGGGTGTTGATCGTAGGAATTATTAGGAAATATGAAAAAAGAACTCTTAATCGGTGCAGGACTTGGATTGAGTTCCATATTAATTTCTCTTGTCTTTGAGCCTTCACGGCAAATAGAATTATGGGCAATAATCCTAGTGATTATTGCAGCTATTTATATTGGTTTTGGTATCAGCGATGGTAGAAAGAAGGAAATGATAATCGAATTTTTAAATGGAGCATTTTTTATCATTTTGGCTGTGCTTGGAATATGGTATTCTATATATTTTCTAATAACAGGCTATATTTTACATGGATTTTGGGATATTCTGCATGGATCAAAGCAGATAAAAACAAACGTTCAAGAATGGTATCCGCCTTTTTGTATGATCTACGATTGGACAATTGGAATCTGGCTTATTTTCGCTTTTTAATATTAAAATAGACGCTTCATACCAATTATGTATTTATATTAGTGAGTCAAATAGGGAGCAATACGTAGATGGTTCGAGATCATATTGCTCCGACTAGATCGAACATCAACATAATGTAGAATGAAAATCACCATACACCACGATCAACATCACTTACAAGCTGATTTGAATCAGCCTATTGATATTTCAATTCCACTAGAAGAAGGGCTAGAAACAGTCAATTGCTTTTATGCTCCACCTATGGAAGTCAGTCCCGTTGTGGTAGGTGATTTTGTGGGATCAACGGCGGAAGGTGGTTTGGTAAACTTTATGAATGTAAAGCTCAATCCACATGGCAACGGGACACACACAGAATGTGTAGGACATATTTCTAAAGAAAAATATACCTTAAATCAGCTGTTGAAAACATTCCATTTCATAGCTAGATTGGTCACGGTCATACCGACTAAACAGGAAAATGGTGATCGAGTGATTACCAAAAAACAAATGGAAGATGTATTTAGTGCAGGAGATGGAGCAGCTATTGTAATTCGTACAATGCCAAATGACAAATGGAAGCTAAAAATGAATTATTCTGGGACAAATCCACCTTATATACACCATGAAGCCATACAATATTTAGTAGATTGTGGAGTGGAACACTTATTGATAGATTTACCTTCGGTGGATCGAGAACAAGACGAAGGAAAATTACTAGGACATAAAGCCTTTTGGCAATATCCAAAAGCGGTGCGTATCGGAGCGACTATTAGTGAGTTGATTTATGTCCCAAACACGATAAAAGATGGACTGTATTTGCTCAATATTCAGATAGCAAGTTTTGAGATAGATGTTAGTCCAAGCAAACCTGTATTGTATGAATTGAAAGCTGCCATATCGGATGCTACTAACGAATTGATTCCGCAGCGTGCTACAGCTAGTTAAAGTTAATGTAGAACTTTAAATAGTATAAATTTTCAACAACCAAATCTCAATCCATTAGTTTTATTCACCGAGTACCAAATGAACATTTAATAAAAATGTATTTAGGTTATTGACCATTTAACTGGTAATATTATTATGTCAGGTTTTTCAATCTCATCCGAACAAGTATATCAGCATTATAAAGAATTGGGAGCAGCTGAATTTCGCTCTCTCATTCGTCTTTATGATGATCATAAAGAGTCCATCGAACGGTTGTCTGTTGCGGCTCATTTCGAAATATTGGCAGCTTACACGGAAGCACTCTTTGAAATTGGCGAATATGGCAGACACTTAGCAGCAACTAAAGAAGCGGTTGAGTTGTCAGTGATGAATAATATAAAAATTCATAAAGGAAAAAACATCTTTCAACAATTACTTTACCGAAAGTCACAAAGCCATTTTCGGTTGATGGAATATGCACAGGCAGAACATATCTTAAAAGAATTAATCAAAATTAGCCCTAGCGAAAATGTATACAGCAAAGCACTTGTTAAAGTAATGCGTAAACGACTACCTCAAAAAGTAAAAACAACACGTGCTATCAGTGTTGCTCTTTTTATTATATCTGCCATTATTATTTGTATTGAAATTTTTGCAGTACGCCCATTTTTTAATACGTACATTCCTTATTTTGAGTATACCCGAATCGGTATTTTTGGACTAGGTCTATTGGTATTAATTGGCGGGGACACACGTAATTATATTCAAGTCCAGTTAGATGTTCGACAATTTAGAAAACAAGTTCGTGCTGATAAAATAAAAAAACTACACGAGCGACACCATCGAAAAATGCTTCGCTAAGTGGTCGGACAAATTTACTTGCCTGGTCCGACAGCAGGCGGGTTTTTCTGACCTACTACTTAATTCGCAGATCGTTATAATTTCTCTATAACAATAAAATTACTTTCCTTAAAATATAATACTGCCCTTTTTTTATCCGTTCAAAATATAGTAAAAACTACCAAAAGAGAAGTAGTAGTAGGCTGGTTTTTGGAACTGTTTTTGTATTAAAAAAATAATTAATGTGTTTCAAAAACATGCTACTTCTTTACCTTACAATCTTTATTTTAAATTCACATCAAACTATATTTACCTCTATGAACGCTCAAGATTTTATTCAACTCAACAACTTAGTTCAAAAATTATCTGTTGCAACGAGCCAAACCGCAAAAGCAGATGGGTCTTTTCGTAGATACAACTCACAGTCTATGGAGGCATTACGATCTTTCCAAAATCATTTGAACCAATTAGAACACAGTTTGAAAATAGCGAACGTACAAAATCAGTCGCTACAAGACCTATCCATTATAGCAACAGTAGAACCATTGCAGAGAATCGCAATTCCTACATAAACAACGGGCATATTGGTTAAAACCAATACACCCGAAATTGTCTATAATTTAATCTATTTGTTTTACTTCGAAGAAAGTGTAATTCTGCTAAGTCAAAAATTACCCTACCTTTCTAGACCGCATTTCAGCTAAACCATCGTAGCGTGCTTTGATCATTGCTTTGAGGTCTCTGCGTGCGAAGAAAATACGACTTTTAACAGTTCCTAAAGGTAGCTTCATGCTGTCTGCAATTTCTTGATATTTGTATCCGTGATGGTGCATCAAGAATGGGATTCTAATCCCTTCCTCTAAATGATCTACCATTTTACATAATTCTTGTAGCATGATATTAGACTCTGCACCATTAGAAATAATGGTACTTCCAGAATTAATATAGTACATATTATCTGTAGAATCCATTATCGTATTCGCCTTCATCTTTTTACGGTAGTTATTGATGAAGATGTTTTTCATAATTGTAAATAACCAAGCCTTAAAGTTTGTTCCTGGAGCAAACTTATCCTTGTTAGTCATTGCTCTGTAAGCTGTCTCTTGAAATAAATCACGAGCATCTTCTACATTTTTTGTCAATTTGTACGCAAATGAGTTGAGCAGTACAGACATCGTATTGAATCGATCATTAAATTCTATAGTTGACATAACATTAAATATTTTTTGTTGAAGTGCAATAATATAATTGCCCCTTCTTTGTTTAAACAAATATACATAATAGTTAAACAAAAAACAAAATATAAAATTCAATAATCACTATACAATATAACAACTATTTTGTTCAAACCAATATAAGTTACTATAAATCAACAACATACAATACAAATATAAAAAATAAATATTTTATTGTATTTTCAAAAAAAAATGAAAATTGACAATTTAATGATATTTTTATACTGTATTTTCAAAAAAAAATGAAAGATAGGGGAGTTTTGTTGAATCTAGGTTTTGTTGTGCAATGATACTTATCCTTTATTTTTGGGCTTTGGAAATAAGTATCATAGCAATTACGAAGAAAATAATATTAGGAATCCAAACGCCTATCAATGCAGGAAGGTCTTCATTGGTAGCAAATGTTTTAGAAAATTTAGATAGGAAAATAAAAATAGCACCTGTTGCAATGCCAATAGCCAAGTGAAGTCCCATGCCACCACGAACTTTACGGGCAGCCACCGCCATTCCAATCAACGTCAAAATAATAGAAGCAATGGGTTCAGAGGTTCGTTTGTGGACTTCTATTTCGAATACTTTAGTATTGCCAAGACCTCTTGCACGTTCCATATCAATGAACCCTTGAATTTCTGTAGAAGTCATCATTTCTTTTTGGTTGGCATATCGTACAAAGTCTTGTGGATATATATTGATAGTCGTATCCATCTTTTCACCATAACCCGTTAGGATAGATTCTTTACGACCATTGAATGTCCGAATCTCATAGTCCGATAACTGCCAACGATTGGGCTTGCCCATCCAACGTGCTTTTTTAGCTTTGACGAGTTTTACCATTTCGTTATTTTTGAATTGTTCTAAACGTAAATCAAGGGCAAGGGTATCTTTCTTTTTATAACGCCGAATAAAGGTCTTTTCGTCAGGACTGATAAACATATGAATATTATCCGTTTTTCCTTTATCGCTATTTTTCTTAATGTAGGCATGTTCAAAGTCTAAGCGAGATTTATTACCAATAGGAACTAGATAATGATAAGCAAACAGATGAAATCCTGTGATAAGTACACTTCCGACCAGATAAGGCATCATCATTCGCCGAAAACTTACTCCTGCATTTAATATGGAAATAATTTCAGAATCATACGCCATTCTAGAAGTAAAGAAAATAACAGCAATTAAGACGTATAGGGGTACTAACTGAGAAATAATATACGGAATCCAATTGACGTAATAATCAAAAAAGACTTCACTCCAAGTACAATCTTCTTCTACAAAATCAGATATTTTGTCACTAAAATCAATCACCACAGCAATCAGCGTGAAGATGAAAACAGTAAATAAAAAAGTAGATAAAAACTTCTTTAGAATATATCGATCAAGTATTGTAAGCATTCGCTAAAGCTAACGTATTAACGAGTAATAATTTAACATATTAACGAAAGTAAATTGACTAAAACATTACTCGTTAGCATGTTACTCTTTAGAATGTTAAAAAATTACAACCGCACCCGCACCTTCTGCACCATCATATCTTTCCAAGTTGCGTAATCACCTGCAATAATGTGTTTTCGAGCTTCGCCTACCAACCATAAATAGAAACTCAAATTATGGAGCGTGGCAATCTGTCCAGCCAAGCGTTCTCGTCCTTGAAATAAGTGACGTAAATAGGCTTTGGTATGTACACGGCTTGTATGCGCATTACTGTTGCTATCAATCGGTGAAAAATCATTTTTCCATTTGGCATTTTTCATATTCATAATACCATCAGCAGTATACAATAAACCATGTCGGGCATTTCGAGAAGGTAAAACGCAATCAAACATATCTATACCTAATCCGATACACTCTAATATATTTTCAGGCGTACCAACCCCCATAAGATAACGTGGCTTGTCTTTAGGTAAAACGTTGCATACAATATCTGTAGTGCGATACATGTCTTCCGCAGGCTCACCCACTGAAAGTCCACCGATAGCATTGGCCTCTCGATCAAAACTAGCGATAGCTTCTGCAGATTGTTTCCTTAAATCATCATAGGTACTACCTTGTACTATCGGTAAAAAGGTTTGAGCATAACCATACAAATCATTCGTACTATCAAAGTGATCGCAACAACGTTTGAGCCAACGATGTGTCATGTGCATCGAACGTTTAGCATATCTATAATCGCATGGATATGGTGTACACTCGTCGAATGCCATGATAATATCTCCACCAATTTCTCGTTGAATATCGATCGCCCGTTCGGGTGAAAAAAAGTGTTTAGATCCGTCTATGTGTGAAGTAAAGGTAACGCCTGCTTCTTTAATTTTTCGAGTCCCACTCAAAGAGTACACCTGATAACCACCACTATCAGTCAAAATAGGGCGATCCCAACCAATAAATTGATGTAAACCACCTGCTTGTTGTAAAATTTCTGTTCCTGGTCGAAGGTATAAATGATACGTATTTCCCAAAATAATTTGAGCATTGACCTCCGTTTTCAATTCTTGTTGATGAACACCTTTGACCGTACCTACTGTACCAACAGGCATAAAAATAGGCGTCTCAATATTTCCATGATCCGTCTCTATCAGACCTGCTCGTGCATTTGATTTTGGATCGGTATGTTGTAATGTAAATTTCATAGGCTGCAAAAATAACTCAAATTCCTTATCTTTGTGGTTCTTTACGCAGATAAACTGCAATTGTCTTACGTAAACATTCAATTAATGAGATTATATAATCGTGTTAACGGCGATGAACTGAAACGTCGGCTATTAGAAAGTGATGAAGCACGCATCACCCTTTCTTTTTATCAGTATTATAACTTACCTAATCCTAATTTTTTTAGAGATCATTTTTATATTCGATTGAGTGAAGTTGGAGTTTTTGGACGAATTTACGTTGCCAAAGAAGGAGTCAACGGACAAATATCTGTTCCCAAAGATCGGTTTGATGATTTTCAAAAGGAAATGAGCGACATTACCTTCTTAAATGGTATCCGCTTGAATCTAGCGATTGAAGATGACGGAAAATCATTTTTTAAGTTAAAAATTAAAGTTCGTGAAAAAATAGTTGCGGACGGTTTGGATGATGCCTCTTTTGATGTGACGAACAAAGGTATACATTTGAATGCTAAGGAATTTAATGAATTAACAAATCAAGACAACACGATTATAGTCGATATGCGTAACCATTATGAAAGTGAAGTTGGTTATTTTGATGGAGCAATTACGCCTGATGTAGAAACATTTAGAGAGGCCTTACCTTTGGTAGAAGATATGCTAGATGCTGATAAGGATAAAAATATTGTGATGTACTGCACAGGTGGTATTCGTTGTGAAAAAGCAAGTGCTTATTACAAACATAAAGGATTTAAGAATGTTTTTCAACTGGATGGCGGTATTATAGAATATGCTCGTCAAGTCGAAAAAGAAGGTTTAGATAATAAATTCCGAGGAAAAAATTTCGTTTTTGATGATCGTTTAGGTGAGCGAATCAGTGAAGAAGTTATTTCTAAGTGTCATCAATGTGGTGATGCTTGTGATACGCACACCAATTGTAGCAATGACGCCTGTCATATATTATTTATTCAATGTAAAAATTGCGCTGAAAAGTATGATGCTTGCTGTTCTAAAAAATGTAGTGACTTTGTAAAATTACCTGAAGAAGAACAAAACGATTTACGTCCAATCACCGAATTTAACGGAACAAAGTTTGGAAAAGGACGCTACAAAGCACATCATAAAGACGAAGGCTTAGTTTTGGAGTAAAAAAATAATTTTTTAAAAAAAATATATAGCTGGAACTTTACTATATGATTTTTTTGTTATAAATTTGCGTTGCTTTTGAAAGAAAGTTGGAATTGACCCATGGTGTAATTGGCAACACTCCGGTTTTTGGTACCGTCATTCTAGGTTCGAGTCCTAGTGGGTCAACAAACAAAGCAGGCTATCTGAAAGGATTAGCCTGCTTTTTTATTTTTAGATAAAATCGAAAAAACTGTTCCACTTTGTTCAAATTCTTCCTTAAGAGTCTTATTCAAGACAACTAATTCTATTTAGATCAAATTAGTCACCTGTAAAAGCCATTTCTTCTAGGAGTTTTTCTATTTTTAAAAAATAAACAAATAGAAAACAGTTTTTATATGCATATCGCAATCATAGGCAATGGAATTAGTGGCGTTACTGCTGCTCGCTTTATCCGAAAAATGAGTGATCATAGAATCACCATGATCTCCGCCGAAACAGATTATTTCTTTTCTAGAACCGCACTTATGTACATCTACATGGGGCACATGCGTTTTGAAGACACCCAACCTTATGAACCTTGGTTTTGGAAAAAAAATAGAATTGATCTACTTAAAGGCTATGTTGAAAAAATAGATACGGATAATAAAGAACTCCACTTTCGTGAAAATCTATCGTCTTTAAAATACGATAAACTTATTATTGCCACAGGTTCAAAATCCAATAAATTTGGTTGGCCGGGACAGGACTTAAAAAATGTTGGTGGACTATATTCCTATCAGGATTTAGAAGCAATGGAAGCCGCAAGTGCTGATGGCATCAACCGTGCTATCATTGTTGGTGGTGGATTGATTGGTATCGAAATGGCAGAAATGTTTCACACTCGCCACATTCCTGTCACCTTTTTAGTTCGAGAAAATAGCTATTGGAATAATATCCTACCTGCTGAAGAATCTCAAATGGTCAATCGGCACATTCGTGAACATGGTTTTGATTTGAAGTTAGAAACAGAACTTAAAGAAATTGTAGATGATGGAACAGGAAAAGTAAAAGCAGTTGTTACAAACAAAGGTGAAACCATTGAATGTAAATATGTGGGTTTAACAGCTGGTGTCTCTCCAAATATTGATTTTCTAAAAGACTCTAATATCGAAACCAAACGAGGTGTTCTGGTTAATGAATATTTAGAAACTAATGTTTCTGATGTGTATGCTATTGGTGATTGTTCTGAACACAGAAATCCCGTTGAAGGACGTCGTCCGATAGAAGCCATTTGGTATACTGGACGTATGATGGGGGAAACATTGGCACATACTATTTGTCAACAAAAAACAAAATACGATCCAGGTGTCTGGTTCAATTCTGCTAAGTTTTTAGATATTGAATATCAGGTATACGGTGATGTGCAGGCTAAAATGCCTGAAAATTATCAAGCGATTTATTGGGAACATCGGGACGGACGAAAATCTATTCGAATTATCTATGAAAAAGATACCAAAGTTATTAAAGGATTTAATTTGATGGGTGTGCGTTACCGACATGAAGTATGCGAAAAATGGTTAAAGGAAAAAACGAATATTGAAACAGTACTTAAAGATTTGAGCCTCGCCAATTTTGATCCAGAGTTTTATAAAGAATATGAAGCGGAGGTGTTGGCTATTTATAATCAGCAAAACGGAACGAATCTACAACTGAAAAAGAAGCGTTCGTGGAATCAAGTTTTTACTTTTTTAAGTAGTTAAAGCTGCTCTCTATTCATTAATATTCTAATTTAAAATAGTTTTTTACCTCAAATAAAGCATTCAAACTATGCACTTCTTAGAAAAAATCGGCATAACGCTGCTCATCATAGCTTTTACTTTTTTTACCTTATCATTGGGGCTAGGATCATATCAACTAACGGAAGATAGTCTAAAAATCAGTAATGAATACCATAAAAAAGAGGTCTTATCCGTCGCAGAAGAAACGGGTTTACTGAACCAAGAATATGACTCTCGACCTGCGTTTATAACAGACTTTAAAAACGTTCTCAAAGCATCTACCAAAAACCTAGAAGCCAAAGCCGCCGATGGTTTACCCGAAGGTGTCAATGAATGGGACTTTAAAATGGGTGATTGGACGTATAAAGATTACACCATGTACACCGTCAAGCATTCTACTACGGGAATGGTGGCGAACAACCCATTTTTATTCTTGTTGTTAACCTTTATTTTAGGTGCAATTGGGGTAATTATACACAGTATTCCAAAATTTATGGGCATTGCAGGGATTAAAAACAACCATATTTATCAAAGTGCCATGACTAGAGGATTGACACTCTCTGTTCGATCTATCATGTTAACAGCAACTATATTTGGAGTGCTCGTTTACGGAATATTCTACCTCAAAGGAAACTTTATGTGGTCGCTGATTACATTAGTGGTTATGGCATTGATAACTTATTTAGTTTTTGTGAAAGAAAATGAAAAAGAACCTGATCATAATCCACCTAAATCCGCTTCACCAGATGCCTTAGGTTGGTTGGGTTTAGTTACAGGAATTTATCTGATCGGTTTTTATATTTTATTGTATTGGTCACCTGCCTATATTACCAATTGGATGCTGATTACCGATCCTGTAAGTAAAATGCTAAGTGGTAACGAAGCGAGCCAATGGTTTGTGTATGGATTTTTATATACTATTGTGATGTTGGTGATGGGACTTAGAATGATTGGAAAATATCGCCACAATCAATACCAGATTTTACGAACGATTTCGGTTATTTTCTTTCAAACGGTGTTTGCTTTTACCTTACCTGAAATCTTAGTTCGATTAAACTATCCATACTACGATTTCAAAAATATTTGGCCCTTAAACTATACGTTCTTTTTTGATTGGAATCTAAATCAGCTGATTGATAGTGGAGGATTGGGTATTTTTATGCTCGTTTGGGGAATTGTTCTAGTTATCATTGGCGTTCCATTAATCACTTATTTCTTTGGCAAACGCTGGTACTGTTCTTGGGTTTGTGGCTGTGGTGGATTAGCTGAAACGTTGGGTGATCCGTATCGACAACTGTCCGATAAAAGTCTCCGTGCTTGGAAATTTGAACGCTATATTATACACGGCGTATTGGTGTTTGCAGTAGTGATGACGGCACTCGTTCTATACTCTTATTTCACAGGGAGTAGTAATGTTTTATTTTTAAACAGCGATACGGTGCGTTCTTGGTATGGCTTTTTGATTGGGTCAGCTTTTGCGGGTGTGGTCGGAACAGGTTTTTATCCCTTGATGGGAAACCGAACCTGGTGTCGTTTTGGATGTCCGTTGGCGGCTTATTTAGGTTTAGTCCAACGATTCAAATCTCGTTTCCGTATCACGACCAACGGTGGTCAATGTATATCTTGTGGCAACTGTTCGACGTATTGTGAAATGGGTATTGACGTACGTGCCTATGCTCAAAAAGGACAAAACATCGTCCGTTCTTCTTGTGTGGGATGTGGTGTTTGTGCAGCCGTTTGTCCACGTGGTGTATTGCGTTTAGAAAATGGTTCTGCGGATATTAGTTCTCGAACAACCGAATTAAAAACCATTCATATTACCGAAGATCAGATAAAGTTATTGAGTTAATTGAAAGTGAAGAGGTGACTTGAAATCGCCTCTTCACTCTA
>JAHDFQ010000050.1:0-4630 GCA_020628085.1 Saprospiraceae bacterium | reverse complement strand
TGGTCTTTCCTACTTATGAAGATTACTCAAATGTTTATCGTGCCTTACGTGGTATAGGAGACTATGAAGCCACCCAATATTTAAAATCATATGGATTTGAAAATTTATTTTCTATCTACGATGGCATTTATGATAAAATCGATGCTCTTGAGTCAGAAGATGAAGCCGATATTTATACAATAGTAGAATCTTATAATAGATATGTTTCTATTGTAGATCATGGATATGAAGATAAGGAGATCATTTCAAAAACAAATTTACCACAAGAAGTTATTGCAAATAAGGATTTTGTTTTTAAAATAGGTCAGCGAGTGATTTCCTTAACTAGAGATTTTAAGTTTTCTGAAAATGTATTTAGGAGTTGTGGTAATCCACAGTCAGTTACTTACACAAGAGATGAGGCTGGTTGCAGAAAAGATAGAAGAGCAACACTGGTCGCTGCTGCTGCTATGGGAGCTACTGGTGAAATAAGTCGTCAAATAGAGCATTATTTTACGATAGTTGCACAAAGAAAAAGAGCGTGTATATGGGCAAAGTATAACACAAACATTCAATTTGTTGGTGAACATACTATGACATCACAACATCAAGATGAAACTATTTACTCTCCTTCTTTTACGTTTGGACCTAATACTCTTAATCCATTTTCTTCTTGTGCAGGATGTAAGACTTGGCGTATTACTGCGGTAGAGGCTACATTATCACAAGAAAGACCCCTAGACATTTTATCAGCTAGATCAAGAGGTACCACTCAAGGTATTGGTAATAATTATGTTGTCCTAAATTGTGATGATTAATTCTTATAAAACTCACTAATCATTATACGTAATGTTGTGTAATGATTAGTGAGGTTAAAATTTTAATAATTATGCGATTTCTAGCACTATTATTCATACTTTTCTTTACAAATAATATCACTGCTCAAAACAAACTAAATATCACGTCCAATATCGGAGTTAGTGACCATTTATTGATTGAAACAAAATTTAATTATCCCAATCCAACAAATAATGAAAGTTTCGTTATTCCTCATTACGGACGTACTTATTCATTTTGGGACAAGAAAATAGCCATGTCTGTTGGTTTAGCTTATGAGACGCCACAGTTTAAATTATTTAAACGACAGCATTATTTTCTAGTTGAAGGTAAACTGTCGTATCGCAATAATTTTGGGTTTGTTCCTTTCTATTTCTTGGGAATTGACGCTTACTTACCTAGACGGGTAACGAAACGAAAATGGCGATTTAATATGGGAGTGCGTTATGCAGCTGTAATTTCTGGTTTTGATAATACCAATGAACCTCCAGAAGGAATAGCCTATTATGATTTATCAACCAAAGCTAAGAATAACTGGGGGTTAACATATTTACTGTCTTATCAACTCACCGATCGGTTGAATATAGGTTTGAATTTCTATCATGATTTAGATGGTTTTGCACAAGTGTATTTATATAATACATTTGAAGATCGAATAGAATTATTTGTCCAACACATGAACTATGAAGTCATGCTCCGAGTATCATATCAGTTAAGAGATTATAGTAAGAAAAAGTAAAAGTCAAGTGAAGAGGTGACTTGAAGTCACCTCTTCACTAACTCAATATTTTCCAAAAAATCGTTACATTTGTTCATCTTATCATAACGATTTTTTGTTTTTACTTCATGTCATCTAAACCACCACACATACTCGAAAGTTCGATAGAATACCTCAAAGGCGTTGGGCCAGTGAAGGCGGATATGCTCAAAAAAGAAATGGCGATTTTTACGTTTAGAGACTTGGTGATGAGTTTTCCATTTCGGTATGTCGATAAAACCAAATTTCATAAAATAAGAGAAATTACACCCGAAAGTGATACGGTACAGTTACGTGGGGTCTTACGCCGATTGGAAGTCTTGGGCGAAGGACGAAAAAAACGCTTAGTCGGGCGATTGAGGGATGATTCTGGTGCAATGGAATTGGTTTGGTTTCGGGGTATCACATGGGTAGAACGAGATTTACAGGTGGGGTCAGAATACATTGTTTTTGGACGGGTCAATGCATTTAATAAATCAGTCAATATCGCCCATCCAGAAATGGAATTGGTGACCGCTGAAAATACGCAAAAAGCCTCTACTTTTGCACCTGTATATCCAAGTACCGAAAAACTAAACTCCAAAGGACTTGATGCCAAAGGGCGACAGCGGATCATCAAAACATTATTTGAAAAATTATCTGCTCAGGATTTCCCAGAAAACTTGCCTGAATATATTGTTAAGAAATTACGATTTCCGTCTCATTACGAAGCTATTCGAGGGATTCATTTTCCAACTTCTCAAGAAGAACTCGACGCTGCTCGTAAACGACTCAAATTTGAGGAACTCTTCTTTCTACAAATTCGATTATTACAAATCAAAGGACATCGAAAAGATGCGGTCAAAGGTTATCCTTTTTCAAAAATAGGCGATTATTTTCACACCTTTTTCAATACTAAATTACCCTTTGAACTCACAGGCGCACAAAAACGAGTGCTACGAGAAATTCGTAAAGATTTGGGTTCGGGCGTACAAATGAACCGTTTGTTACAAGGTGATGTGGGAAGCGGAAAAACGATGGTTGGGCTCATGTGTATGCTCATGGCGCTCGATAACGGGTTTCAAGCGTGTATGATGGCACCAACGGCTATTTTGGCGCAGCAACACTATATTTCTATTCAAGAATATGTCAAAGGTTTAGAAATTTCAGTAGCATTTTTAGCAGGAAGCGTCAAAGGAAAAAAGCGAAAATTTCTATTGGAGGAACTCGCCGCAGGTAATATTGATATTTTGATTGGTACACATGCCTTGATTGAAGATCCCGTAGTCTTTAAAAATCTGGGATTAGCCATTACGGATGAACAACATCGTTTTGGTGTCAAACAACGTAGCAAATTATGGAAAAAAAATAGTCCTTTTCCTCCGCATGTGCTGGTCATGACAGCAACTCCCATTCCCCGGACATTAGCGATGACACTCTATGGCGATTTGGACGTTTCGGTGATCGATGAACTGCCGCCAGGACGGAAGCAAGTAACGACGGTTCATAAAAATGAAAATCATCGAATACAGGTCTTTGGATTTATAAAAAATGAAATTGCCAAAGGGCGACAAGCCTATATTGTATATCCATTGATTGAAGAATCGGCCACCTTAGATTTGAAAAATTTGGAGGAAGGATATGAAGCGGTATCCAGAGAATTTCCGATGCCAGAATATAATATTAGTATTGTTCATGGTCGGATGAAGGCAGCCGATAAAGATTACGAAATGCAGCGGTTTGTAAAAGGGGAAACCCAAATCATGGTAGCTACAACCGTAATCGAAGTAGGCGTAAATGTTCCCAATGCTAGTGTGATGGTTATTGAAAATACGGAACGGTTTGGTTTGTCGCAATTGCATCAGCTACGTGGTCGAGTAGGACGAGGAGCAGAGCAATCCTTTTGTATTTTGATGTCGAGTTTTAAATTATCTAAAGAAGGACGAGAACGTATCAACACCATGGTGCGTACCAATAACGGATTTGAAATTTCGGAAGCCGATTTGCGTTTGCGAGGACCAGGAGCGATGGAAGGTACACAACAAAGCGGCATCTTAAATTTCAGAATTGCAGACCTTGCTAAAGACAATAAAATCCTAGAAGTGGCTCGTGAAATTGCGATTCGGATACTCGAAGACGACCCAAATTTAGAAAAAGTACATCACGCTACTTTGAAATATTATTTAGACAATCATACCAAAAAAATCAAAGGTTGGAGTCGGATTTCTTAAAAAAGAAGCATTCCTACAACTACACTGATGACTAGAAATAATACAAAAAGTGCTAAGTAAAGAAAGTTTATAATAGCCACCTTGAATATCGTTCTAACGATTTTTTGCTGATACACTCGCCATACAGCGACATATACATAAATGACTGTCCAAATAAAAAAGAGCCATAGAATAGTATTACTTTCGAGATTAGAATTATAGTCAACATGCATCATGATTCCAAAAATGAGAAAAACAAACGCATGTGTGTGAAAAGAAAAAATCAAGTGTTCTACATAGTACTTATCGCTTTTATAGTAAAACAATTTCAATAATAATGCTAAGAAGGGCATCATAAAAAACATCGTCCAAACCATGTTTCTAAGAAAGAAATTAGCAAATCCTGAATTGTCTTTTAAGGTGCGTATTTGTTGTTTAAAATTCCATTTATTCCAAAAGCCGTCAACTCCATATTTTTCAATAAGTTCATCCTCTGATAAGTCAACATAGTCTTGTTTAGAAACCTTTTGATACATAGAATCGATTAATACTAAACCTACTTTTCCAATGACGATAGAGTCGTTCGTTCGTTTTACCTCTTTGTAGAAGGCTTTGTCTAGTGAATCTATCCATATCTTTGAATCTTCGGTGATAGATAGGTTTTGTATTGAATCTTTAAGGGATGTAAACTGATCAAGTATTTTATTTTGATTCAGTTCTATTTCGATCTTCGATTTCTCATATTTCTTGGAACCCATTTGTAAGCCATCTGCACCACTATAATAAGCTAGTGATGCCACTAAAAACAGTATCGTCACCAAAAACAAACGCACAGGATGCACATAACTTTTATGTTTGCCTTTAAAAT
>JAHDFQ010000049.1 GCA_020628085.1 Saprospiraceae bacterium | reverse complement strand
ATAATATAAATGATACTGAATATGAATGATCAAAAAAATAACACCGATTCAAGAGTAGCCATCAGTCGCCGTGCCATGGGTATTGAAACGCCTATTATTATCAATGAGCTAACAGAACGCTGTTTGTATGTCGGCTTATTTGGAACTTTAGACTCTGCTCGCATGAAAAAAGTGATAGATGCAGTGTTGGATGTTGCGAATCGAAATGACAATGATATTATGGTAGTAGATTTGAGTAATGTAGAAATTATTGATTCTGCTATTGCCAATCATTTGAAAAAATTGAATAAACTGCTTCTGTTTATAGGAATGGAGGTCATTTTTTGTGGTATTCGACCGATTGTAGCTCAATCAATGATTTCGGCAGGCGTGGATTTAGAAGATATTACCATTGAAAAAAATCTGAAACGTGCCTTAAAGTTGGTTTTTAGTAAACAAGGACTTGAACTGGTTAAGAAATAACTTAAAACCAATGATTTCTATAGTAAAAGAATCGGATATCGCGCTCGCTAGGCAACAAGTATTTCAAATTGCAAATGCTCTTGGGTTTGAACAGTTGGCTGTCAATGAATTGGCTTTAGCCGTTTCAGAAATAGCTCAAAATGCTTTTCGTCATGCAGGTGGAGGGGTCGTTTTGATAGCAACACATAACAATAATCGAGTTATAGAAGTGCAAGTAATTGATAGAGGAATGGGTATTGAAAATATTGAATTGGCAATGCGTGAGGGCTATTCTACGATTCAATCTAGTTTGGGAGTAGGCTTGGAGGCAGCAAAACGATTGGTTGATAAATTTGATATTAACTCAAAAAAAGGGGTAGGGACAACCATAAAAATGGAAAAATACTTACCATTTACTACTGATGTTTTAGAATATGGAGTTGTTTCTCTTTCAAGTCAACTATATCAATATAATAGTGATGCGTATTTAGTAAAGGAGTATATTGGAAATAGCCTTCTATTAGCTGTAATTAATAACGAAAATAAAGGTTATGATGCTTATTTAATATCTAATCATATTAAAAAAATCATCTCTGAACACTATGACCAACCACTTGATCTTTTGATTCAAGTCTGCTATCAATCCCTTAAAAACGATATAGTAGTAAATGGCATATCGCTTAGCCTATTACGAATAGAACCGGGTACAGTGAACTATCTTGGTATCGGAGATACACATGCCTATTTACTAGATAAAAACAGAAAAATTGAACTAAAAAATGCAGTAATTAAAACTATGGGTCAAACTCTTCATAAGCTCAAAGTCCAAGCGTACTCAATCCAGACAATGCCTATATCTTTTGTTTTATGCACCAATGGCGTTGAAAAAAAGATATTAAATAAGCCGCTGATCCACAATAATATAACGGCACAACAATTTGCACAAAATATATTTAGTCAACACCATAAGTTACAGCATGATGCAACTGTATTGACAACAATAATTAAACAGCCTTTATGATAAACAGCTATACAGAAATGCATGATTTTATGGTGTCCATTATTGGAAATGTTCCTTACGGGATTATTGTTATTGACCTTGAAGGCTATATTACGGTGTTGAACCAACAAGCACATCAAATTTTACAATTGACAAATACGCCTCAACATCATTTGGAAACCAATATTTTAGAGATATTAAATGATATAGTAGAACTACGAGAACTGATGTCAACATGTATTAAGAAAGGACGAATAACTTTTCAATTACAAGAGCATCCCGTCCACGATCAATACCTAACAATTACAGGAAAACCTATTTTAAGTGGTTTTTTATTGACTTTAAACAACGTGACTCAAACCAAACAAGCTCAGGATGAAGCAACACTTGCCCTATTAAACGGTCAAGAAATGGAAAGGCGGCGATTGTCTAAAGAAATGCACGATGGTATTGGGCCATTGATGTCAACTATTCGGCTTAACTTAGATGCTGTTAAGAAAGATTTGAAGGATGTTTCTGAGAAAACAAAGCAAAAAGTAGAAACCATGAGTGATTTAATTAAAGAAGTTGCAAATGACATTCGAAGTATTTCCCATGCTCTTATGCCGAGTGCCTTAATCGACTTTGGTGTGGTTCGAGCCCTGCACAATTTGTGTGAAAAAGCAAATAAGAGTGAACTCATAAACATTCATTTCTATCATGCCGTAACCACAGATCGTTTACCACAAAATATCGAACTGTGTTTATATAGAGTTGGTCAAGAATTGCTTAGTAATAGTTTGAAATATGCACAGGCAAAAGAAATAAATATTCAATTAGTACAACGAAATGATAAAATTATTTTAACCGTTGAAGATGACGGAGTTGGGTTTGATACATTTATAAATTCAAGTGTTTCAGAAGGAATTGGACTACAAAATATATACACAAGAGTATACTCTTTAAATGGACAATTTATTATTGATTCTCAACCCAAAAAGGGGGTACATTCTACGGTAGAAATACCTTTATAAATAATGGATTCTAATTAAGTAGTTCGTCAGTAAAATTAGTGCAAAACAAATCCATTAATCCGCCAAAAAATCATTCGTAACCCCGAGTCCTCGGGGTCAATTACTTACTCTTTTTATGACGGCGGATTTTTTTGCACAAGTAATTTTGACTGACTACTTAATCTACTAGGACTATTTGCTCATTTAATAGTTACATTATGATACAGATTTTGATTGCAGATGACCATGAGGTTTTTAGAGATGGTATTGCCTCTATCATAGAAGATATAGCAGACATAGAAGTTATTGCTCAAGCAGAAAATGGACGTGTTGTATTGGACATATTACAGTCCAAACAACCAGATGTGATTTTGATGGATATTAGCATGGGAGACGCAGGAGGAATAGATACAACTATCTTATTGAAAAAAAAATTTCCAAAGATACAGGTACTTGTTTTGTCTATGCACGAAGAAACGGATTATATTATCAAAATGATTGATGCAGGAGCGTCGGGATACTTGCTAAAAGACGCTGGAAGTGAAGAAGTTATCCAAGCAATTCGAGCAGTTGCCAACGGGAATACATATTATAGTCAACAGGTATCCGCAGCTTTAATTCAACATATGACAGCTTCAAAAAATAAGCCCATTAAGAAAATAGATGCACCGTTGACTAAGCGAGAAATAGAAATACTAAAACTCATCGTCGAAGAAAATACAAATGCAGAAATTGCAGCTCTCCTATACATTAGCATACGAACAGTAGATACTCATAAACGTAATCTTATTGAAAAATTAGGTGTCAAAAATACCGTTGGTTTGGTCAAATATGCTTTCAAAAAAGGTATTGTAGCGTAGTCCAAAATGGACTTATTAAAACTACGCAATTCTCGTAGAACTACGCAAATTACGTAATTTCAAAAATACGCAATTCCACCTATCAGCGCCCCACCATTTCCATCCATCTTTGTGTCAGATTAAAAACCAAATTCTTAAAACAGAATATAAATCTGACATGACTAATTTCAAATTATTAACAGACACAGAACTCGTTATTATATATCAAAAAAAGCAGGACAGTATGGCTTTTGGAGAGTTATATAATAGATATAATCAAAAAGTATTTTTGTACGGTGTTAAACTATTGAAAGACCGAGCGACTGCTTTAGATTTGACACAAGACTTATTTATAAAAATAGCGACACAGATCAAAAACCTAAAAGAACCAGTCACCTTCGTCAAATGGCTATTTAGAATTGCACATAATGATTGTATTAATATATTAAAAAAGCAATCTAAGTATAAAACTACTGAATGGAGTTTGACCTACGATAGAGTTGAGGAGCAATTCGATGAAGAAAATGCCTTAGAAAAAGAAGATCAAATGAATCGACTTACATCTGCTATGAATATTATGAGTCCCATAGATCAAGCTATTTTAATGGGTAAATATTATGAGAAAAAATCGGTAGCAGAGTTACAGACGATCTACGATTTATCTGAAAGTGCGGTTAAAATGCGGTTAAATCGTTCCAGAACGCGACTCAAAAAAGCAATGGAATAATTAATATTGAATTTTGAGTGACCTATTGCTCGTTTGTTGTCTTTCTTTAAAAAATATGAAGCATACTTTAGTATTTCCATTAGACTGGAAGACAGTTAGCAAACAGCGGTTTTCCGAGGTCATTCAATTTGCGAGAACGAATCAAATCAATAGAATTGTATTATTCATGCAAATCATAGCGGAACAGATGAAACTTGATGATGTATATTTTAAATTACTAGAGTTAAATGGACATTATCAAGCAAATGTCAATCATTGGCAACCTATTCCGCTAACAATCGAAACCGTAATTGAATCCAAGGATACAGAAACGGCACTTATGAATTTCATTGAAAAAGAACATCCGCAGTGGATTGTAGTATCCACAGAAGCACCATATATTGGTTTATCAACACTAACCAACTCGGCACGGTCGAATATTCAAACAGTCAACCTGTAAACACCCAACTACCCATAAATGGTGTAAAAAATATTTTGTTTTCATTTGGTTTTTTTGGAGTTATAGACCGTTCATTTGACTATACAGATGAGCGGTCATTTTCAAAACTTAAACCAATCATTCTAAAATATACATTGAACTTATAGTAGGAGTCAACCTTTATAAGTAATAGGTCAGAAAATTAGTGCTGATTAAAAATCAACATGTTATAACCTCTAAAATAAATTATAAATAATTATCAAATGAATTTAGTAAAGAACATTTTCTATTTCAGCATCTTTTTGTTTTTATTTTCTTCATGTGTAAGTAACAAAAAATATCAAGCATTAGATGAACAGTATCAAAAAGAATTGGAATTAGCCAACCAGCAATTAGGCGAGTCAGGTGAGAAATTAAACGACTATATGAATCGTTTAGCTACTTGTGAGCAAGAGCGTACTCGATTAAAAACGCAGGTTTCTGGTTTTGAACAAAAAATGCAAATTAGAGAAGAACAAATCAATGATTTAAAAGGTCAAGTATCAGATGCTAAAGCCGTTCGGGATAAGCAATTAACTCAGGTAGGTGACCTAACGGTTTTATCTCAATCCGCTAACAACAACATCAAAGAAACACTCAGTCAACTGGAACGAAAGGATAAATACATCCAATTGTTACAAGCGGCTAAGACGAAGGCAGATTCTATTAATTTAGCTTTAGCGGTCAATTTGAAAGGGGTATTAAAAGATGGAATTGCGGATGAAGATGTCGAGATTAAAGTAGATAAAACAGTTGTTTTTGTAAACCTATCAGATAAAATGTTATATCAGAGTGGAAGTGCAAATTTAACTTCTAGAGCAAATGAAGTTCTTGGAAAAATTGCTCAAATTGTTGAATCTCGTCCAGAAGTAGATGTAATGGTAGAAGGATATACAGATAATGTTCCAATCAAAAATAGCTGTATGGAAGATAACTGGGATTTGAGTGTGAAACGTGCCACATCTGTAGTTCGTGTATTACAACAAAACTACGGCATCAATCCAAATCGTTTGATTGCAGCAGGTCGTGGTGAATACAATACACTTAGCTCTAATGATACAGCGGAGGGTCGAGCAATTAACCGTAGAACACGTATCATTATTCTACCTAAATTGAATCAATTTTACGACTTACTGAATCCAACAAACGCACCTAAATAAAAAACAAATAACAGAGCATGTAAGTTTCTTTAGTCTCTGCATTTGCTGTACATCCGTAAATAATAGGGTTTATTGTAACACTTTGTTTACGGATGTATGCTATACATTTTCACAACTTTTACAATCATAAAAATGAAAAAAATAGGAATATTTTTTCTGGCTATTTGTATATGGTCATCTTGTTCTTCTAGCAGAAAAACAAACCAAACGAGTGCTATTCGAACTATTGATTTAGATCAAAAAATAGCACAGCTAGAAAAGGATTTAAGTAAATCCATAGCTCAAGTAAAAAGCTTGGAAGCCTCGAATTCTAGTACAACTTTAGCAAAAGAAGAGTGCAATCAAAGTTTGATGGAAATTAGAACTTCTTATGAAAAGTATAGTGCAAAATTGAGCAAGATGAAAAAGGAATTAGAAGCTTCATTTCCTAACAATTTGAATGAGGCAAATTTTTCGATTTTAGAAGAAGATGGTCGTTTGGTTATCACATTACCCAATAGCATTTTATATGCCTCAGGTCAAGCAGATTTTGACGGAAAAGCTTTAGAAATTATTCAAAAACTTTCCTTTGTTTTTACTAATAATAAAGGACTACAGATATTAGTAGAAGGACATACAGACGAATCTCCGCTAAAAAAAGGAAGTCAATATGCCGATAATTGGGATTTAAGTATGGCCCGTGCGGTCAAAATTACTCGTCAATTGGAACGATATGGTGTTCATCCATCCAGATTAACAGCAGCTGGTCGAGGTTATTTTGCTCCTAAAAATAACATTGATTCTGATAAGGCTAGAGCTATGAATAGAAGAACTGAAATCATTATTCGTCCTAAAATAACGGAACTATTGCTCCTGATGAATGAAATATAGGGTAGAAAAAACTAAGTAAGGGGTGTTAATTAATTGGGTAGCAACTATAAAATTCTTTAAATTTCTCTACTCATAGAGCTGAAAAACAGCCATGTATTGACTCTTTTCAATACATGGCTGTTTTTATTTTTGTATGAGAACGTTATTTTCTCTAGTATATAAAATCAAAGTCTATTTGGTCTATTTGGTCTATTTGAACTACCAATTTATTTCCACCTCCAAACAGAAACAGAATCTTGTTTACTTAAATCTATTTCCTTACCTCCATAATCAAATAAAGATAACAAATACTGCATAGCCTGCAATCGACCTTCTTCTCGACTTTTTCCTCGAACGATCATCCACGGGCTATTATCTGTATTGGTATGATTGAACATTTTTTCTTTATGGATAGTAAAACTTTCCCATTTTTCTTGAGCTGCTAAATCTACTGGACTTACTTTCCACTGCATTAATGGAGACTCCAAACGTCGTTGTATCCGTTCCTTTTGCTCGTCCATTTTAATTGAAAACCAAAATTTAACCAATATAATTCCATCTTCCACTAACATTTGCTCAAATGGATTGACTTGTTTCATAAACCGTTCATACTGAGCTGTTGTACAAAAACCCATTACTGGTTCTACAACTGCCCGATTGTACCAGCTCCGGTCAAAAAAAACAATTTCTCCTGCATTAGGTAGTTCTTTAATATATCGTTGAAAATACCATTGCCCTTTTTCTTGTTCACTTGGTTTCCCCAAAGCGACCATTCTATATAACTGAGGATTCAGAAATTGTGTAAATCTTGAAATTGCTCTTCCTTTACCGGCCGTATCACGACCTTCAAACAGAATAGCCAATCGAAGACCTTGTTCGCTGATGTATTTTTGTAGTTTTAGTAATTCTACTTGTAGTGCATATAATTCTGAAATATACTTCAAATCAACTCTATAAAAGTCTTCTATTTCTTTTATTTTATTATTATCCATTACTTCTATAAATCTTTAGTTTAACCATTTGATTTTATGAATAAGTGGCAAATCAAAATTACTTTTTTTTGCGATACCAAATATGTGTATTTATTTACATCTACAACTCAAAATGTAACTTTTTGTTCTTACCAGTTTTAAAATCTCTGACATAAAGTCGATGATACAAATGTTCCCATTCGTTCTAATACTTATTCATTTATTTTGGTACTTCGTTCTATTTTAGGCTTAGTACTAACCCACATCATCTTTATATTATTTTTGCCCCATCACTAATAGCCACCTTAAAATAAGTGATCTTTTTTCCGAATTTATGTTCATAGGAAGATGAAACTTTGTCAATAAACTGATTAGATGTACCGTTCTCAATCAGGTTGATTGTGCATCCACCAAAACCTCCACCCATCATACGTGCACCTATGATATAGGGTTGATTTCGAGTTTGATTGACCAAATAATCTAACTCTGCACAACTGACTTCAAATTTATTTTGTAATCCTGCATGAGACTGATACATAAGTTGTCCGAGCTCAGTAAGATTTCCCTTTTCTAGCATAGCTACAGCTCTAAGCACTCGATCATTTTCTTCAACAACATATTGGCAACGATTAAATATAGTCGATGTCATTTGATTTTTAAAATCCTCCAATTGATCTGTTGAAACATCTCGTAAAAACTGAACTTTAGGATATACTTTTTGGATAATTGCGACCCCCGATTCACACTCTCTACGACGGGTATTATATTCAGAGTCTGCTAGACTATGTTTGACATTGCTATTGATAATTAAAATTTCATAATTTTCTAAATCAATAGGGTAGAATTGATGACTTTCTTTCTGGCAATCCAATAGAAGTACATGATCTTTCTTACCCATCATGCTAGCATATTGATCCATGATACCACACATGGAACCGACATAATTGTGTTCTGCTTTTTGGGCAATTTTCACTAAGGTCATTTTATCGAAATTCAAATCAAATAGTTGATTTAAACCTAAAGCAAAACTACATTCTAAAGCGGCCGAACTACTCATACCAGCTCCCAGAGGTACATTACCCGTAAATTTGGCATCAAAACCATCTATCGAGGCACCTCTTTTACGGAGTTCTTCAACAACACCAATAATGTATTTTAACCAGACTTTATCTGTATTGTATGGTAGGTCTTTTAAATTAATTTGTACGCTATCGTGAACATTTTCGGCTTCAATTGTACATACAGAAGGATGATTATTTTTTTGTAAGGTCACTATTATTTGCTTATCAATAGCAGCAGGTAAAGCAAAGCCTCCATTGTAATCTGTATGTTCTCCGATTAAATTAATCCGTCCTGGTGCCTGAACAATAAGTTTAGATGACATTTTTTATATGTTCTTTTTGATTGATTTATTGATAATGTTTTTTACCAAAATAAAAATAAGATATAAGCAATAAGACCCGCTAATGCTACAACTTGATATCGATAGTCTTTATACCAAGGTAAACCAGCCGTTCCTTCCGAAATTAATCCTGGTCGATAAGTAAAGTATTCAATTTGTTCTTTATTAGGTGCTTTTGTGAGTAAGCTAATAAGAATGAATATAAATGTAGAAACAAAAACCATAAATCCAACATTTATAGTATAATGTAAATTCCACAAACCATTTTCACCTAAAATAAATAGAAATATACCTATTCCTGTTCCCAAAACTAAAGTCCAAAAAGCACCATCTCCATTACCTCTTTTGAAAAACACCCCTACTAAAAAGATAACCGCTATCGGAGGTACCATAATAGAGAACATCTGCTGTAAATAATCCCATAAACCAGTAAAATGCTGAATTTGAGGCGCCCATAAAGCAGCAATTAACATTAATACTACAGTAGTAATACGTCCATATCTTGCAATATCCTGCTCCGTAATATTGGGTCTATTTGGTTTTATAAAGTCAATAACAACTAAGGTTGAAGAAGAATTTAAAGCAGAATCCACACTAGACATAATTGCCGAAATTAATCCAGCTAATACAAGTCCTGCCAATCCAACAGGTAATACTTCTGTTATTAAAAACGGAAAAACAGCATCTCCGTTTTCAAGTCCAGGATATAACGCTAGTGCCATAGCCCCAGGTATAACCATAATAAATAATGGAATGATTTTTAAAAATCCTGCCAAAACCATCCCCCAACGTGCATTATTCAGATTTTTTCCACCCAATGCTCTTTGAATGATATATTGATTGGTAGACCAGTACCAAAATCCCAAAAAAGGCACGCCTAGTATCAAACCTGGCCACGGAATAGCGGGGTCATCTAATGGACGAACTACTGAAAAATGTCCTTCTGGTGTAGACGCTAATACTTTTGACCAGTCGAAACCTAACTGTTCATACAAAATATAAGTTAAAATAGCACAACCGATTATCAGAATAACTGCTTGAATGGCATCAGTATAAACAACCGCCTTTAGACCTCCAGAAGCGGTGTAAATTCCTGCTACAACAGCTAAACCTAACGCTGTCTGCCACATAATTAAATTTGGAAAAAAGGTTTGTAAAACTAAGGTTCCTGCATATAAAGACCCAGCCGTTTCTATCATAATCGTACTAAAGATAGAGACTCCTGAGAAAAATAACTGCGAGCGTCGATCAAATCGTTTTTCTAAAAACTCTGGAATTGTTGTAATTCGTGATCGTAGATATAAAGGGATAAAAATTAGAGCTGCAATAATTAAGGGTAGCCCTGACATCCATTCATAGACAGAATTTACTATACCTGTAGTATAGGCAGCACCTGTTAAACCAATAATGGTAGAACTAGAAATATTAGAGGCAAATAGCGATAATCCTATCAATCCCCATCCAAAAGAACGTCCTCCTAAAAATAAATCCTCCCCTGTTTTAGTACGTCTCGAAATCCAAAATCCGATAACTAAAACCAATATAAAATAACCAATAACAATGGCTATGTCGATCGTTGATAATCCGTTTTGCATAGTTTCAAATATTTTCTGGTTGAAAAAAGGACTCTTTTACTTTATATAGAAATAGCTAATTATGAAATCCTTTGGGATTTATAAAAAAACTAAAATCATAATGATGATAAAACAGTTTGTATTCGTCATGTGTATGTGCGCCCCAACTATTATCTCCACCTAATCCCATCTGACCATAATCAATATGTAGATGGATTACATCACTTGGGCTAATGTCTATTGTATGTTTTAACCGTTTATCCAAATCAAATTGATCTGGACTATAGGGTAGAGCACAAAAATCAAAATAAGAATTTCCAATAATAGAAAACCCTTTATTATAGGAATTCAGAAAATGTACATACCTATTTTCTGTTCGATTTCCATTTTCTTGTGGACGTATATATGGATGGTATAATTCAGATACGGTACTTTCATAAATTCCGATAAAAGCACTTTGTTTACGGTCTGAATAATTTTCCTGAGGTCCTCTACCATACCATTCTACTTTGTTCATGGTTTTTGGAATTTGACAATAAAATCCGAGTCTCGGAAGCTCAGGTAAAGTATGGTCTTCTGAAAAAAATGAACTAGACAATTCTACCATTCCTGTATTTTTGACACGGTATGTTACTATAGCCTTTGCTTGTATTATTGGAAAAAACAATTGTGTTTCTAGAATGATTACTTCTGAAGTTTGCTCAATAACTTGAATTGATATTAGCTCTTGTTCGTGGCTGGCTATTTTCCAAACAGCAAGTCGTTGAGGCATTTGATTACCCAAATCATTATCGGTTGGTGGTCGCCAGAAATAGGGGCGAGGTGTTCTTAAAAGAACCTGTTTTTGAAAAAGATAGTATTGTAAAAGTCCAGATACCTTTGAAAAAGAAAGTTCCATATGTTTAGAACACAGGATTAAATGGTTCGTCGATTCTTTTAAACATAGTATGTCAGAAGCACTTTGATCCGTATAATTCCAATTAGATTCTTGTACTAAAAGTTGAATTTTGGCAACTTCATGTTGATCTAATAGTAGATTTTTTGCTTTTTTGAGACGGAAAGAAAATTGTAGAAAATATTCTTTTTTTTCTTTTAATGTCGTCGTTATGTTTAATGTTATATTCTTGGATGTACCTGGGGAAATACCAGATATATCAATGCTGTTTTGTTCTACAGGCTGACCATTTTCTGACAAAATCCATAGCCCCGTGATCTCATCTAAATTCTGAAACGAATATTCGTTTGTGAGCTGAATTTGCCAAGACTCTCTTTCCAACCATCGAATTTGTATGGATTGATAAATATACTTTACTTCCCATACAGCTGGATGCGCTTGTCGATCAGGAAAGAGCAACCCATTTATACAGAAATTGCCATCACTAGGTGTAGTATCATCACCATAATCACCTCCATATTTCCAATATTTATTACCTTTTGTATCATACGCTGCTAACCCTTGATCTACCCAGTCCCAAATGAATCCACCTTGAAGTGTGGGATACTGTCGAATCACTTTCCAGTAATCTTCTAAATTACCAACGCTATTGCCCATGGCATGTGCATATTCACACATAATTAATGGTCTTGTTTTTTGTAACTGTCCATATTGAAGCAAATATTCAATAGATGGATACATAGGACAAACAATATCTGTATTCCAACCTTCACCTGCTTGTTCGTATTGAATTGGTCTGGTACTATCTTTTTGTTTTAACCACTGATATGTTTTAGTCATGTTAGAGCCATTGCCTGCTTCATTTCCAAGCGACCAAATGATGACTGAAGGATGATTCTTAGAACGTTCAAACATCCGTTCAACTCGATTTAGGTGTGCAGCTTCCCAATTGAGGCGTGCAGAGGTGTGTTGTTCTTTATCATATGGTTTTTGAAAGCATGCACCCATTCCATGTGCTTCGATATTTGCTTCGTCTATAACATATAAACCAAATTGATCACACAATTCATACCACCGTTTATGATTGGGATAATGACTATTGCGAACAGCGTTGATATTATAAGATTGCATCAAACGGATGTCTTTTATCATACTTGCTTCGCTGACTACATGCCCTTTATGTTCATCGTGTTCATGTCGATTGACACCTTTAAGTAATATGGCTTTACCATTAATTAGTAACTGTCCTTCTTTTAGTTCAACTGAACGAAAACCAATACTACAGTAAGTAATATCTACAGGGATATTTTTTTGATATAGAATGATTTTTAATTGATAAAGATGGGGGATTTCGGCAGACCATTGAAGAATCTGTTCGATGGTTTCCTTAAAGCAATAATTCCAGTTTTTTTCTGATAATAGGTGGATTTCTTCTTGATGCTCTAAAACGATCTGATTTTGTGCATCTCTAAGTTCTATTTTACATTGTATGATATGCTCTTTTTTTGAAGCATTAATACCTTTTATATCTACGGATAAAAGTCCCTTTTCATATTTTTCACATAAATTTGCTTGTACAAAAAAATCACGTATATGAATATTAGGTCTTGCTATTAGTGTAACGTCTCTTTCTATACCACTCAACCGCCAAAAATCTTGACATTCTAAGTAGGCACCATCTGACCAACGCAAGATTTGAGTAGCGACATAATTTTCATTATTATAAATAATATATGGACTAATGTTAAAGGTAACAGGTGTTTTTGAACCCTGATTGTAGCCCAGAAAATGACCATTTATCCAAAAAAAAGCAGCTGATTTAACAGCACCGAATTCAATATAAACCAGTTTTGCTTTCCAGGACTCTGGGAGGGTAAATGTTTTAGAGTATGAACCAACTGGATTATTATCTTTAGGAACAAAAGGTGGATTTTTTTCAAAAGGGTAGCGGTCATTAACATAAATAGGGACACCGTAACCCTCTAACTCCCAATTGGAAGGTACAGATATATCGTTCCAATGTGCTGTTTTTTGAGGTGAAGTATAAAAATCGGGAGGTACATCATTAGGATTAACCGCCCAATGAAACTTCCAATAACCATTAAGTGATATTTCATACTCTGATAGAATATGAAAATGTACAGCTGGTTGTTCCTGTCCAACAGCAAATACCGTCGGGTTTTCCCAGAAATCTTCTGAAGGCAACTGCTCATTGAACGCTATATGGCAAAATTCACTCATCCTAATCGAGTGATTTGAATAATGCCTGATATAGGCACTACCAATTCAAATAACCCTTGTGGTAATTGCTTTTGTTCTTTAGTCTGTAAATTACCTTGACAATCTTGGATTAAAATTTCAAAATCTCCCGAAGCACCGGTATTTCGAATAACTACATCTTCAGACATTTTAGCATTCAGAACATCTGTTTGTTTTGACAACGAAAGTTGAAGTATAGATTCATCAAAAATGCCAACAATGGTATGCTGATCTTTTTGGGACTTTAAAACGGGATAATTAGCAAGTGGGTTACTAGGTGTAAATTTTCCATCTAGAAAAATAGTAGCATTTTTTAACCAATAATTATTATAAAAATTGACCATATTGAGGTGTTCTTCTTTAGCTGATCCGAGCAGAATAGACATTTGGGGAACTCCCCACATAGCATTTAAAACTTGAAAAGCAGCTAGTTCTACTGTCTCGTCTTTGTGCCAAGTTAACATGTCCGAATGAACTGCCGTATTACCACATAATAATTTAATATCCGTTATTCGAATTCGATTACTTACAGCGTCATTTGGACAGTCAAATGCACGAAACATATTTCCAAACTTTCTCATAGTAGGACCGATATATTTTTGACGAAACTCTATGGCAATATTGGGTTTAATGGCACGGAGGGTCTGCATGACATCTGTCATTAATCGATCAACAGCCTCATTGACGTTTGCATAATCCCGCCCGTCTTCTTTAGTCAAAATAGTTTCTGGATAAACTTGGAAATCATCAATAAAGTCAAGTTTAAATGCATCTAAATTGTAATCCACAAGTGCATTTTTATAGGTGTCTATAAGATATGCTCTTACTTCTGGATAACGTGGATCAAAAACAGGAGCCCAACGATGATTTTCCGTTAAAAATTTACCTTTAAAACGTTGGTAGGCCTTAGATTTAACACCACAAAAAGGTACAGAAAACCATAAACCAACCTTCATTCCAATATCATGAATGCTTTGAACAAAGTCAGGCATATTTGGAATGCGTTCTGCTTGCCAGTCACCACAATAATCATAACCTCGATTTTCATCCATAGTTTGCCATCCATCATCCAATATAATCAAACCATAACCCATTTTTATTGCTTGTCTACATTCTTCCAACAATATTTTTTCATCTAGAGCTTGATGAAAGTTATACCAAGTCGAATAGAGTGGTGTACGAGCTAAATCTGGAACAAGAGCAGGTTGTAGAATATCAAAAGTTTCCCACCACTTTGTAATATCTTGAAGTGATTCAGAAAAGTGAATGTTACGAGTATCTACACGAATTAGCGTTTTGTAGTTCGTAATAGCGGGATGTCGTTCAGTAAAAAGAGATAAATGACAATATAAGTGGTTATCTTCTTCGCGTAATAGCGCATTCATTTCTATTTTATTAATAGAATCTGCACAGGCAAAAGTAATCACATTTTGGTCATTATGTCCAAAAGCTGTAACAACGGGTGCGTCAACAGAAACTCTCGATTCAAGATGTTCTAGTTCCCAATCATATTGTTGTCTTTTATCGTGTAAACTTGTGCTCGTCCAAACCCCTTTGACATTGATAAAGGGAATACGCCATCGAAGCGTAATAGATGAAGGACTAACGGCTGTATTGCTATTGATAGAAAACTCATACGTAAAAACGCCATTATTTTCATCTTGCAAATTTATTTCTGTATCAAAATTGCTTGTATCACCTAGCAATGTCATTTTTGGAAAATCATTGATGGGTATAGTCCTATCCATTGTTTAAAACGTTTCGTTAGTTAATTTTTCTTGATAACAAGTACCAAGTCAAAAACCTGTCAGCTTCAGGTAGAAATTAAAATATTTTTTTTACTGAAAACCAAATTGAGTATTGTGATCCAAGTCAGCGCAACTTAGACTATTATATTATATCTATCTTGTATCTATATCTAGACAACTTACCCTAAACAGTTGTAAAGATTCATTTATTCATATAAACTAATTATTTCTGTAGATGTAGTTTTTAAAAAAGTTTGTAAACTATCAGAATTATTCGCAACTATATATAAATCTCCTTTTTCTTTACTGAGAATATGTACAAGTTGACGAGCATCTTTATCCGCTATCATACCAAAATCAGCACCTCTTAAAACTAAAAATTCACCTCCATTATTTATTAAGGCTGCTCCAGTACTGGCATCATATCGTCCTATACCGACCTCAGTCGCATAAGCATTTCCAACAGCAATTGCGTCTAAATACCCATCTTTGTTCATATCCTCGATTAAGAAAGATTGAATAGGTGCTAGCTGCATTTCAACAGGAAGAGGTTTCATAACAAATTTTTTATTACCCTGATTTTCAATATATACGCTTTCAAATATCTGAACTTCAAGTATTTGTGCCCCTTGGCGTTCTGCTTTTTTTATAACAGATTTAAAATTTGCATTTGCATATTTCTTGTAATTATTAAACCTGATTTTTATGGGTGGAATTTGTAGAATTAAATTATCTCTAGACGGAATAGGATATTCTATTCCATCTATGTATTGAGTCATAATCGGGTCTATGCTGCCATTTTTATCGAAATCTTTAGCATAGATGCGAAACGGTTCTTCAACAGAAGCATTATAATTCGTATTCAAACCTAAATTACCAGCTAAATAATCAATATCACCATCATTATCAAAATCGCCTGATGCCAGCGTATTCCACCAACCACTCGAATTTGGTATCACAATACGGGTATCGGATAACTGATTGTCTATATTTTCAAAAAAAGTAATAGGCATAAATTCCCCCGCCACCATCAAGTCCTTGTCATTATCTCCATCAATATCAGTCCAAAGAGCATCCTGAACCATTCCAACAGAAGCTAAGTTGGGCAAATTTTGCTTTTTAAATATTCCATTTTCATTCTTCAAAAAATAACTTTCTGGAATACGTGGATATTGATTAGGAACAACTTGACTACCTACGAAAATATCCTGATCGCCATCTTGATCTATATCTGTTATTTGAACACAACCAGTGCTAGTTGGCATATATGGAAGTATATTTTCAGCCAGTTTAAAATTACCTGATCCATCATTGATGAAAATTTGATCTTGATAAATAGAATCACTAATAGATCGTACTATACCACCATTTGCGACATATAAATCTTGGTCTCCATCAAGGTCATAATCAAAGAAAACTGCATCTATTTGTTCAGCTTTTTTATTAAAATTGAATGCTTTTTTTGTGAATCCACCATCTTTATTTTGGATAAATAATGAACCCAATTGACCTGATGCCCCACCAATAAATAGGTCATCTAGCTGATCTCCATTTATATCTGCTACTGCCATACAAGCGCCTTGCATGGAATGCTGGTGAGGTAAAAGTGATTGAGTTTTAAAATCAACTTGATCGTCTTCTTTATGTACAAAATTTAATCCTTCAATAGTTATTGTTTCAAAGATTGGATTATTATTGAAAGAAGGCTGATTTGGAAATCTATTTTCCTGTTGATTGTAATTAATAGTGATGGTCGTGTCGATTTTGACTTCCTCAATTTTTTGTTTAGAACCATCCATCCATTCTATTTCGATATAATCGACTTTTTTGACTTTACCTAAACCAAAATGTAGAATTGGGTCAACACTACTTTCATAGCCTCTATATGGCGTTTGTTCTACAAATTGGACTTGATCTTTATAGTGAAGCCAAATTTTAGTACCGAAAGCATGGGGGTTATCAGGTGTTCCATTCAACTTTATTTTTAAAAAATGGTGATCGTTTAATTCATTACTTTTATTTTCATAGATCATTGCATTTTGGGCAACATTATTAATGACCAAATCTAAATCACCGTCTTGATCTAAATCGGCGAAAGCAGCACCATGTGAATAGGTTTCGATATCAAAACCCCAATTTTGAATTTGATTGGAGAATTGGAAATTTTGTTCATTCCTAAAAATATAATTTTTGAGTTTTGCGCCAGATTGATTAATAATTCGTTCTAATTGCTCTGCTTTTCTAGTTTCCGGAGTACCAAAAGAAGATTGATTGTTATAATTGATATAATCCAAATCACCTAGATCACGTCTAAAACCATTCGTGACAAATAAATCTCGGTAGCCATCGTTATCATAATCCGCTAACAAAGCGGACCAAGACCAATCTGTTTTATGGATATTAGCTAGTTGTCCAATTTCCGAAAAGGTATTATCGCCGTTATTGAGTTGTAATGTATTTCGAGAATACTGCGGTTCATAACCTGCTTTTAATGTATATTTAAAACGGTCATAATTACTTCCTGACATAATCATTTTTTGACGATAATTATCTTCTGGAAACATATCTAAAACATAAATTTCGGGAAGACCATCATTATTAATATCTGCTACATCCACCCCCATGCTTGCAAAACTGGTATGCTTTAGCATTTCCGAAGAACGATTCGTAAACGTTCCATCTTGGTTGTTGATATATAAAATATCATTGGTTAAAAAGTCATTGGTTACATAAATATCCGACCAACCATCGTTGTTTAAATCGCTAACATTAAGACTTAAACTGTATCCTTCAATTAAGATTCCCGCTGCTCTGGATACATTCGTAAATGTACCATCTCCATTGTTTTGGTACAAAATATCGGTGCTGGCAGCCTCTCCATTTAACTTTCTTTTTTTAATACTATTAATGTTATAAAGTGTGTAATCTGTTGGATTTACAATCAAAAATAGGTCTAAATCTCCATCTTTATCATAATCGAAAAAATTGGCATGTGTACATTGTGAAGTATCGGCAATTCCATAGTTTTCTGCTTGCTCTAAGAATGTATTATCCTGTTGATTGATGAACAAAAGATTTTTGCGTTTTTCGGAGGTCGCATTACCAGAAACAGATAAATAAACGTCATCCCATCCATCGGCATTGATGTCCACTACGGCAACACCCATAATCCAACGATCGGTTTCTACATGGGCAGATGTAGTAATATTTTCAAACTGTAAATTTCCTTTATTTAGGTATAACTGACTACTTTCCATGTTTGAACCAAAGAAAAGATCGGGTAAATCATCATTATTGAAATCTCCGATTCCGACACCTGCGCCCGTATATAAATTGGTGAAATTTAAAATATTATGTGTGTCATTTTCAATGATTTCATTCTTGAAATAAATACCTGTATGATCCTCCTCTAACAATTCAAATAAAGGTGGATTTTGATTAGAACAGCTTATCCAAATACCAACCATACCTACTATAAATAGAAGTGAACCCAAGTAAAGAACGGATTCTTTACTTGGACTTCTAAAAAGTAGTGATTGTATGAAACTTTTATTTTTAATCATATTCAAATAGCTTGAAAGCACTTTTATTTTGTCCTATCAAAAGCTGTTGTTGGTCGTTTTCATTCTTTAATTTTACAATTGACCTACCATCGTTTGGTACATAAAAACCACTTTCAGCGGTAGATAATGGCTCAAAATCTCCTCGACCGTTTCCTATTAAACAAAGTCCGTTAAAGGCATCATACCAACCTCCGTTTTTCTCGGCAGTGTAGTCATTTCCAACTAAAAGAATGTCAAGATATTTGTCTTTATTAATATCATCAATTAATATATCTTGAATGGGTGCTGTTTGAGCATCAAGCGGTAGTTCATGTATTTCAAACTGTTCATTTCCTTTATTTTCTATAAAGCTCGTAGCCAAATGATAAATTTTCAGATGATCCTTCTTGTCTAAATCTGTTTGCAATAATTCCTCAAAAGTTGCTGCTCCAAACTCCGCATATTTCACATATCGAGCCTTAAATTTCACAATTTGACTCACCACATCATCCCGTGCTGGAAGTGGATACAGTTTGGTTTCACCAACTTTGTTTTTATTGTAAAATCCAATGATTGGGTCGGGGCTTCCATTTTTATCAAAATCATTTTTATAAAGCACCAATGGTTGATCTTTGGAGGCTTGTAAACGACTATTTAGACCTAAGTTTCCAATAATAAAATCCATATCCCCATCTTGATCTATATCCGCAGATTGGATACAATTCCATAAACCAGCCGTATGTTTGAACTGATTGGTATAAATTTGTTCAAAACTATTACCTTTCTGATTTTTAAAAACTGTGATGGGCATCCATTCACCGACAACGACTAAATCTAACCAGCCGTCCTGGTCTATATCTGTCCAAGCAGCATCGCAAACCATTCCTATTTTTGAGGGCAAGTCGAGTTTGTCCGTCATTTTGATAAATCGTCCATTGTGATTGACCAATAAATAGGATTCTGGCGTATTAGGATATTTTCTAGGTACTAAGCGACTACCTACAAACAAATCTACATCACCATCTTGATCGAAATCGGCAGCTTTGACACAGCTTCCGCTCGCAGTAATATTAGGTAATAAATCTGTATGATTGGTGAAATTTCCTTTTCCATCGTTGAGGTATAACTGATCTTGAAACTCAGCAGCATTTTTCAAAAATTCCGAACCGCCATGAACGACATAAAGGTCTAAATCTCCATCGTTTTCAAAATCAAAAAAAGTGGCATCAATAACTTCTGCATTTTTATCGTCTATATACGTCCAGACGTATTGATCTTCTTTTTTTGTTCCTATTTTCGATCGAAAACTTTTTGCCCCACCAATAAAGACTTCATCGCCCACTTGATCATTGATATTAGCGGCAACGATACACGGCCCCTGACGGCTGTGTTGATGCAATAGTAATCGTTGTGCGTCATAATCTTGAAACGTATTTTCTTTATGATTTTCGAGATTTATTTCTTTTTCTTCGAATACTGTATTTGAAACTATTTTGGATTTTGATTCCTTTAAGATGGCATCCTTAATATTGATTTGTAATGTTTGATTTGTTTGTACATTGGTCAAAATTTGGCGCAATCCGTTTTGCCAAATTACTTTAATCGAATCTATTTGGGTACTTGATCCCAATCCAAAATGTGCGATTGGATCAACGCTAGATAAGTATCCTCGCACGGGTGATTGATAGTGATATTGAGTATTATTTTTATGATAAATATAAATTTTTGCACCTATTCCAGAAGTGTTCTGAGGAGTACCTTTTAGTTGAATTTTGAGATAATTATTTTTATTTTTTTGCTCTAATTGATTTTCTAAAATAAAAGCGGGTTCATCTATATTGTTGACGATCAAATCTAAATCGCCATCATTATCTAAATCACTGTAAACCGCACCATTTGAAATTGATTTTTTGGGGTCAATCCATGTATTGGATTGGTTTTCAAAATTCAAAGCTCCCTTATTTTCAAAAAAGAAATTGGGCATTTTCACTTCTTCCATCGCTTGTACGATCTCGAATAAATGTTTCATTTTGTTTTCAGCAGTACCAAAACTACTCATTTGGCTACTGAAATTTATGAAATCTAAATCCGTGATATCCTTTCCATATCCGTTGGTCACGAATATGTCTCTATCAGCATCATTATCAAAATCCGCTAAAAGTGGTGTCCAACTCCAATCTGTGTTATATGTACCCGTCATATAACCCACATCACTAAAAGGCAACAATGAATCCTGAGAAAAACCATTATGAATTTGAAGCGTATTTCGTATAAATTGAGGAGCATAACCTTGACGAAGCGTCAACAGGAACTTGTTATAATTCATAAAACCCAACATCGTTTTTTGACGTTCTTGATATTCAGGCATCATATCGACCACATAAATATCAGGCTGTGCATCCTGATTTATATCTGCAATATCAACGCCCATGCTGTTATAGCTTTGGTGTTTCAACATGTTTTTTCCCACTTCGTCAAAGCCTAAATGTTGTCCATTTTCTGATCCTTTGTTCAAATACACTAAATCATCAGAAAGAAAATCATTGGCTATATAAATATCTGGTAAACCGTCAGCATTGAGATCGTTGATTGTCACTCCTAATCCATAACCCCTTTGGTTAATCCCTACTTTTTCTGATACATCCGAGAAAACAGATCCATTATTTTGTAGGAGTTGATCGGCTGAAGCAATATTGATAAACTTCTTTTCAGAGGGTGCATTCTTATCCCGATCGTCAATAACATTGTGCAATAAATAAACATCTAAATCTCCATCTAAATCGTAGTCAAAAAAAGTAGCTTGTTGGGTATAGAGACCATCAGAAAGTCCGTATTGTTTCGCTTGTTCTACGAATGATGGAATGCCTTTTTCGTCTAGTCCTTGATGTATAAAGAGTTGGTTATAACAATTATTATCACAGCCAAATCCACCGACACTTAAATATACATCCTCCCAACCATCGGCATTAATATCGACAATAGAAACACCTGTAATCCAACCTTTTGGTTGAAAATTTGATACATTAGTAATATCTCGAAAAGATAAATCTCCTTGATTGAGGTAGATTTTAGAATCAGCCTGATTTGCTGAAAAAATCAAATCTGGCAACCCATTTTTGTCAAAATCACCTACACCTACACCACCGCCATTATAGATATAATGAAAATTGAGAATATTTAAGTCGATTGTTTCCTCAATAGTGTTTTCAAAATCAATATTTGATTGAGAGGTAGGAATATATCTGAATAGTGTTTTTTCATTTTTCTGCTGACAAGCTGATATACACAGCAGTATTGAAAGAGCTAGTGTTACTCTGATCAAAAACTTACTATATATTAAAAAAGAGGACTGCACTTTTAAAGTATGAGGTTGGCTTTATTTGAAATAAAAAACAAAATCCTTTCAACAGATGAATTCTGTGAAAGGATTTTGTTGCTTTCACTTTTTGAACAAGCTAAAACTTGTTTTGTATTTTATTAATATCCAGGATTCTGTTCCAAGTTTTCATTTGCTTCTAATTCACTTACAGGAATCCAAATATACTCGTCTTTATTAGAGTCAAACACTCCACCACTTAATGATTTAGGATGATCTCCGTGAAGTGAACTAGCACCTAGATAATCATCTGCTAAGCCCCAACGCACTAAATCAAAGAAACGATGCCCTTCACCAGTCAACTCCAATACACGTTCATCAATGATTGCTTGTCGCATTTGAGCTTGATCCATACCTGTTTTTGGGTCAACTTCTGCTCGTTCACGAACCATATTTAAAAACATTTCGGCTTCACCTGTTTTCCCTTGTTCGTTTAATGCCTCGGCGTGCATTAACAAAATATCTGCAAAACGAATGATACGCCAGTTGTTTCCAACATTTGTTCCTAGAAAATCTACTTCATCACGAGTTCCAATATCCATTCCTGCATATTTTCGAGAGAAGATAGGTTCCATTCCATCTGCCTGTGCAAATTCAATATCTGGTGCAAAGTCAGTTGTAAAATCAGTTCCTCCATATCCCGTTGAACCAGGATAATCATACGCTAAAGTTTGATTTCTACGGACTGTTTCACCATTAGCTTCAAATAATTCTCTAACCCACGAGTTGATAAAGTGACCTTGATCAGGAGATTTTGCAGGTGGTGCGTAATCAATATGATAATTACCCATTGTTCCTACACCAGGAATATCAACTCCCCAAGCAAATGCTTCAATACCTAAGAATTGTAATTCAAATACAGATTCTTCATTATTTTCATTCGATTGATCGAAGTTTTCATTGTAACGATCTGCGGGCAATAGTGAATAATTTCCACTACCAACGACTCTTAGAAATGCTGCTTCAGCACCTGCATAGTCCTCAATGTACAATTTACTTTTACCAGCAAACGCTGCTGCCGATCCAGAAGTAGGGCGACCAATATCATTACCTGACCAAGACGCAGGTAATAGACCTTCTGCAGCCTCAAAATCAGCTATAATTTGAGCCCAAGTGTCTGCTGGGTCTGCTTGAGGAGGGAAAAAATCATCCGTTGTAGCCGCTACAGCCGTTACTAAAGGTACATTTCTGTATAGATTTACTAAGTACCAGTATGCAAACCCTCGCATAAATCGTGCTTGACCTAAGAACCCATTTCGTTGAGTTTCATCGGGTACATTGGTTTCATTAACATTTTCTAAAATAGAATTTGCTCTGAAAATACACTTATATGCTTCTTGATAAGGTTCTGTTGCCCAACGTGCAACACCAGGTTCTCCTTGTAAAGTAGATAAAGAAGTGTTTGCATCGAATGGACGTACATTAAATACATCTGAACGAAGCATAGCTCCAGTATGGATAATACGACCCCAAAAGAACGTATTTGTAATAGGGTGATACATGCCATTGATGGCTAATGATACATCTTCTGGTGATGACCAGAATGTACCAGTAGATACCGTATTGGTATTGACTTGGTCTAAAAGATCATCCGAACAACTACTTATAGGTAATAACATACAAGCGATGATCGAAAGCATCCATAGTTTATTAAAACTTTTCATTATTAAATATTTTAAAAAATTCTAAAAAAATAATACAACGTCTAATATTAGTTGCATCAAATTAGTTGAATGAATTTTGTTGTTTAAAACGTTGCTTGTAGTCCAAAGATGAATCCACGAGTATTAGGATAGGCTCTTGCATCCAAACCACGACCTAACAGTGGGTTCACATCTGCTCTGTTTCCGTTGAACCCAGAATCTCTATTCGCACGTCCACCATTGGTAGACGAAATATCTGGATCGTAGCCACTATAAGAGGTAATAGTAAACAGATTTTGAGCTGTTGCGAATAAACGGATATTATCCATCCATGCAACAGAAGAAACATCTAAAGTATATCCTATTTCTAATGTTCTCAAACGGAAGTAAGATCCATCTTCAACAAAGAAAGAAGAAGGAGCTCTGTTACCACCTGCATCTGTAGCTGTGGCCCGTGGAATTTCTGTGATTCTGTTATCGGGAGTCCAAGCATTTAATACATCAGTCAATTTATTATCATCTGCCCAGAAAATATTATAGAATTTATTTAAGTTGTAAATTTCGTTTCCTTGAACACCTTGGAAAAAGACACCGAAATCAAGTTTTTTGTAGCTACCAGAGAAATTTAAGCCGTATATAAAATCGGGAGTTGGATCACCTAGAACTGTTTGGTCGTTAACATCAATAATTCCATCTGGACCAGTGGGGTTTCCGTTTTCGTCTGGAGCCCCTGCAATATCTCTTCGTATAAAATCACCTGGTTGCACCAATGATTGTCTATTTGGATCGTTAGCAATATTTGGATCATTATCAATGGCAGCTTGATCAGCATAAACTCCGTCAACAATGAATCCCCAATACACACCAGGAGCCTCTCCTTCAACAAACCGATTTACACGTGTTTGATCTTCTGAAGTGGATGGTCCCAAAACTGGATTTGGTAAAGAAACGATAGTACTGTTAAAAGTCGAAATATTTGCTCCAATTTGGTAATTGAACTCACCTCGTTGTTTGTACACTAATTCGACATCAAATCCTTTATTTTGAATTTCTCCAATATTTTGAATGACAGGCTGGCTAAATCCAACACTAGAAGGGATGGCAACACCCACCAATACATCTTCTACATTTTTAACATAATATTCTGCTGACAAAGTCAATTTATCATCCCAGAATCCCATGTCAACACCGACATTTGTCGTTTTTGATGTTTCCCAACGTAAATCTTCCAATGCTAATGAGGTCTGAGCATATCCTTGCGCAGTAGCATCACTAAATGAAGTTCCAGAAGTTAAGTTAAATACAGATTGATAGGCATAGTCTGGAATATTTTGAGATCCCAATTCACCATAACCTGCTCTAATTTTTAAACGATTAATAGTACTGCTAGACCAAAAAGGTTCACTACTGACGTTCCAACCAACTGAAGCAGATGGGAAAACACCAACTCTATAATCAGGTCCAAATTTAGAGGACGCATCTCTACGAATTGTTCCTGTAAATAAATATTTATTATCGAAAGAATAGTTAATACGACCAAAAGCTGAACGAAGACCACTAACATTGTTTACTCCTGCTAAGGCTTGTACATTATCTGGGTTTGCAGCTCCAATAACCTGAGTGTTGTTGTTTGGTAAACCTTGTGCATATACGACTAAATTTCTGAAATCAATTTTCTGTTGTGTTAAACCAACTACGACATCATACCGACTTTTTCCAGTTTCATTATTGTAACTTAATGTTGGTTCAATCAGTGTTAATAATGTTTCAGAACGACCCTCTGTTAAATCATTTTGATCGTTTACATTAATAACGGCATCCGTATTACTCATAAAGAAAGTTGGGGTAAAAAAGAAATTATAATCATTTCTATAATCTGCACCTAAGTTTAGTTTTGCACTTAATCCATCCGTAATTTCGTAAGCTACATTTACATTTCCGAGTAAGTTGCGAGAGGTCAATAAATTGTCTTCTAGAACGGCTTGTCCGTAATCGTTGTATCCTCCAAAACCGTGTATGTCAGCATCTGGTGCAGAAAAACCGCCATCATTTTCAGGAACACTTTGTGGTAAAATTGGAGCAGTAGCACCATCAAAACCAAACCAATTGTTTTCTTGAACTTTAGATTGAGCCATCGAAATGGACTCAGAAATAGTCAATTTACCTATTTTAAATTCACTGTTTGCTCTAAAGTTAATTCGTTCAAACTCAGAACCTACTAAAATACCATCTTGTCCAAAGTAGTTACCAGAGATAAAATATTTAGAATTTTCACCACCTCCAGACATTGACAATCCATAATCTTGGATACTTCCTGGATTTAAAGACAAATCCTGCCAGTCAGTACTAATTCCTTCATCTGGAAATACAAATCCAGAACCATCATTTGCTTCTAATTGGCGACGATATTGTACGAATTGTGCGCCATCTAAATAATCTAAATACTTACTTGGTGCTTCTACACCACCTCTTACATCAAGTGTTAATTTGGGAGCAGAACCTTCACTTCCTCTTTTAGTAGTAATCAAAACGACACCATTTGCTGCTCGTGATCCATAAATTGCAGCCGAAGAAGCATCCTTTAATACTTCCATTGACTCAATGTCTTTAGGATTTAAGAAATTCATGTTTTCAACAAAAGTTCCATCAACCACATATAGTGGATAAGAGTTGGTTAATGAACTCACCCCACGAACAAATACATTGGCATCACCACCAGGTTGACCACCATTATTTTCTACTTGTACACCAGAAATTTTACCTTGTAAAGATGATGTTGGATTACCTGCAACCACAGATCGAATGTCTGCACCATCTAAAGAGGCCACTGAACCTGTCAAATCACTTTTTCGTACAACACCGTAACCAACCACGACAACCTCATCTAAAACTTCAGAATCAGCACCTAATACTACGTCAATTGTCGTACGACCATCAATAGGAACCTCTTGTTCTGTATAACCAATAAATGAAAAGACGATTGTAGTTGCATCGCTAGGGACATTTAGAGAATAACTTCCATCAAAATCCGTTATTGTACCTGTAGATGAGCCTTTAACTTGTACTGTAGCTCCGATAAGTGGTTCACCACTATCTTCAGTTACTACTCCACTTATGGTCTGTGCTAACAAAGAGCTTGAACAAAAAAGAAATAGCATTGGAATAATTCGGAACGTTTTAACAAGCACATTTCGTGCATGTAAACAATCCCTAACCTTCAGAAAGGTTTGAAAATTCAATTGTTTCATTGTACTTTCGTTTTTTAATATTTATTAATATAGTTTACAGCAGCCTATCTTGCGCCAACAAGATGGGTTGTTTTTTTTTGATTAGTATGATTTTATAAAGTGCGTTGTAGAACGCAATATTGGGTTGTAATTATAAATAGTATTATCTCCTATTTCATTACAAAGAGTTTCTTCTTTGTAATTGTGCAGGTATAATTTGTCGAACTTCTTCTCTGTTTTTAATATAGTTAGCAGACATTTTGGCCATTGCTTCAAAGTCAACACAGAAAGTAGTAATTCCTCCACTAATAAATTCCTTTACTGGTGAATCATTCGTTGAGAGGATGCCTATATCTTTTCCTAGTTGAAAACCGTTTTCGTTGCAATCTTTAAGCAATGCCCATAGGTCAATGTCTCCAAAGGTTATATATACAGTACCTTTTTTAACTTTACCTACTTCATATTTATATTCAATTCTATTTTTAATGTTATAATCTTTCACAAAGCGTTGAAAAGCTTTTAATGAACCATCGGGATAATCAGCATCATCTTTATAGAACAATACCAGTTCATTAAACTTCAATATTTCGTTTTTTAAATCGACTAAGACATTATATGTTGATTTTTCAAACTCTTGAGCAATGAAGGAGTATTCGTCACCAATTGGTTCAAAGCGATCTACTAATAAAAGACGATTAGATGGAATTTTATTGAGTAGTTTTTTTGTTTTATAATGATGAATTGGTGCTACTACATACATTCCATATTTTCCCGTGATACTCGTTAAGATGTTTTCATAAACCTCTATATTATTGTGGTGAAAAAAGACATCTAACTTATAATTTTCCCCTAGTTCTTCACGAAAGGTATTATAAAAAATTTCTTGAAAAGGATGAAAAGCATATAGCAGAACGGCAACTTTCATAGTCAAGTCCGTTGCTTTGTCTGCAATAAAATACCCTAATCGTTTCTTTGATTCTACAATACCTCTTTCTTTGAGCTCATTGTAAGCTTTGACTATCGTTTTCCGTGCGAAACCTAAATCACGAACCATTGAATTGACAGATGGTAACATGGTGCCTTGAATCAAAATTTCTTCATCGATAGCATTGATTATTCCACTAACTAATTGTTCATGCTTTGACAGTAAAGCAACCTCTTCTAATTCTTGAATTTTTTGATAAACTTCCTGATTCATAAAAACTTCATTCATTATAACTAAGCAAATATTTATAAATACTTTGCTATGCTATTCTATGCTACAATGTAAAAATAATAATAATTTGCATTTCAAAGAAAAAACTACATCTAAATATTATAATTTTTATTTTTACCTAATTTTATTTTGAATTATACGGTAGCTTTATCTCAATTTTTTTACTAAAAGATTTGTTTAATTTTGCTACTCTTCTTTGATCGTTCCATCTAAATATGTTATGCTATGATATTTTAGATATGCCTCTCCGTTCGGACTGCGTTAGAAATAACCGTTTTAAATTTCTGTTGATTTATTTTTTTACTAGAGTGTTGTATCTTGTTCATTTTTAATAAGTTGTAACTCGGCTATGCGTCTAATCACGGACAGCCATCTATATGAAATTCGATAATCAACTAGTTATTATGTGACGCTAAAAAGTGGTATCTTGAGTATATGTTTACAAAACTCTGGCAAAAGATAACAGGACATCGACGGCAACATCCACATCAATCACTTCGTGCAGCAGCTCGTGAGATAGGTGTTCCCAAAAGTACTATTCACGATCATGATAAGCGTTTGGAAAAAAGAAATCTGTATACTGAAAGTGTTTTTTGGGAATCTTCCGCAGGTCAAAATTTTCTAAAACGTATACTGGTCAGTAGCATTCCTGCCCATCCGCAGGCGGGTATACGTTTTCTATCAAAGGAGGCGTGGGAGCTGGTCGGATTGAAGATTTTTTTGAACATTTACGGCTAGAAAAACATATGGGTGTTTCTCGATCTTCCATTCAGCG
>JAHDFQ010000001.1:97923-100763 GCA_020628085.1 Saprospiraceae bacterium | reverse complement strand
TAACTAATCAACCCATAATAACATAAAAAACTATGATTGATTTTGAACGGTTTGAATTAGAGAATGGATTGCGTGTCTTGGTACATCAAGATAAAAGTACGCCTATGGTGGCGGTCAATTTGCTTTATAATGTCGGATCGAAGGACGAGGATGCGGAGAAAACGGGTTTTGCACACTTATTTGAGCATTTAATGTTTAGCGGTTCGCAGCATATTGAAGACTTCGATGATCCTGTTCAGATGGCAGGGGGCGACAGCAATGCTTTTACGAATAGCGATATTACCAATTTTTATATTTCCTTGCCTGCGGCGAATATTGAAACAGCTTTTTGGTTGGAATCTGATCGAATGTTGGGCTTGAGTTTTAGTCAAAAAGGATTAGATATTCAACGAAAAGTAGTGGTAGAGGAATTTAAAGAAACGTGCCTCAATCGTCCGTATGGTGATGTATGGCATCATCTGGCAGATTTAGCCTACAAAGAACATCCCTATCGTTGGCCAACAATTGGTAAAGTCCCAAAACACATCGAGGATGCTACAATGGATGATGTAAAAACTTTTTTTTATAAATATTATCGTCCCAATAATGCGATTTTAGTAGTAGCAGGAGATGTAAATGTTGACGACATCAGGCAGTTGAGCCAAAAATGGTTTGGGGATATTCCAGCAGGTGCAACCATTCAACGAAATTTACCAACTGAACCACCACAGGTGCTTTTTCAGCGTAGAATCAATGAATGTAATGTGCCATTAGACGCGCTGTATATGACGTTTCATATTCCAGAACGCACGCATCCTGACTATTACAAAGTGGATTTACTATCGGATATACTGGCAAATGGTCGCTCTTCTCGTCTCTATCGTCGATTGTTAAAAGAACAGAAACTCTTTACAAGTATAGATGCCTACATCACAGGAAATGTAGATCCAGGTTTATTAATCATCGAAGGAAAGCCTACCGAAGGTGTCACTTTGGAACAATGTGAAGCAGCTATCTGGGAAGAATTGGATTTACTGAAAAATGAAATACTTGAAGCCGATGAACTTCAAAAGATCAAAAATAAAGTTGAAAGTACGCTTGTTTTTTCAGAAGAAGGAATTTTGAACAAAGCGATCAATCTCGCTTTTTTTGAACATATTGGTGATGCAGAACTCATCAATCGAGAAAGTGAAATTTACCAAACCATCACGGTCGAAGATATTCATTCGATTGCCAATCAAATTTTAACCAAAGAAAATTGTTCAGAACTTTTTTATAAAGCGAAGCAAGTAGAAGTAGTTGTTTCATAACATTGATTTATGTTTGACGTATTGTTCTTACATATTTAAACCATAGAATCCAACAGGCTAAAGCCTACTGTACGAGAGTAAAACATGCAAAAAACGCTATCCATTATCATTCCTGTTTATAATGAAGAAAAAACAATTCATTTAATTCTCAACAGAATTAAGGCAGTCGAATTAATAGAAAATATTCAAAAAGAAGTCATTTTGGTCAATGATTGTTCGTCGGACGACTCGGTGACAGCCATTCAAACGTATCAAAAAAATAATCCTGATTTTCCAATCCAATTATTCCAGCACGACATCAATAAAGGAAAAGGGGCAGCCTTGCATACGGGTATCCAAAAAGCAACGGGTAATTACCTGATTATTCAAGATGCAGACTTAGAATATGACCCACAAGAATACAACTTGTTATTGCAACCGATAGAGGACGGATTTGCAGATGTGGTCTATGGTTCTCGGTTTATTGGTGGCAAACCACACCGCATTTTATTTTATTGGCACTCTATTGGTAATAAATGGTTAACGGGTTTATCTAATATGTTCACTAATTTGAACTTGACGGATATGGAAACCTGTTATAAATTGTTTCGTACGCCTATTATAAAAGGACTTAAACTTAAAGAAAATAGATTTGGTTTTGAGCCAGAAGTGACCGCTAAAATTGCTCGAATCAAAGACATTCGGATTTATGAAGTGGGCATTTCTTACTACGGTCGTTCTTACGAAGAAGGTAAAAAAATTGGCTGGCGAGACGGATTCAGAGCCATTTACTGTATTTTGAAGTATAATCTTTTTAAGTAGAACAGTGGCATAGCTTTTAAGCTGTAGATGATTAAATATTTTTCAGAATAGATCACCATGACACAGGCATTCAAATTTAAAGAATATGACCTCGAAGGTTGGGAAACCTTAGAAGCTATGGCAGCTGCGCCAAGGCTAAATCAATGGATGTATCATACAATTGCATCTAACTTGAAAGGTGATGTTTTGGAAATTGGAAGTGGTTTGGGGAATCTTTCGGCTTGTTTTTTGGACGATCAACGTTCGTTGTATTTGTCAGATCTTAGAGATAATTATCTGAGTTATTTAAAGGATCAATTTCGTGGTAACCATCATGTGCTTGGTATCGGACAAATGGATTTAGTACATCCAGATTTTGATACTATTTATGCTGATAAATTAGGTCGTTTTGATGGTTTATTTGCACTCAATGTAGTCGAACATATTCAGGATGATGAATTAGCCATTGCCAATTGTAAAAAATTACTCCGTACAGGAGGTCGATTGGTCATTTTAGTGCCTGCCTATCAGCGATTGTATAATGGTTTTGATAAAAACTTAGAACATTATCGACGCTATAATAAAAAATCGCTATCCCGTCTTTTTCAGGTCAACGGGTTGACCATTCATCACCAACAATATTTTAACTTTGTGGGTATCTTTGGTTGGTTCTTCTCTGGTTCTATTTTGCGAAAAGCAACCATTCCAAAAGGACAAATGAAGGTTTACAATACTCTTGTGCCTCTTTTTAGACTCATAGATAGACTTGTT
>JAHDFQ010000001.1:68031-97823 GCA_020628085.1 Saprospiraceae bacterium | reverse complement strand
AGTCAACCGCATCCCACCCGAAAAGAAGTAGAAGACACCATCGAAATTTTAAGATCAGCAGCTACCGACGACGATAATTTTGAGCGAAAAACGACTAAAAATGGTCGCTACTACTACGAAGTTGTAGATGAACGCCGTGCTGCTATGGCTGTCAGCCGCTTATACAAGTCTGTCACTTCAATGAATCGAGCTATCCGAAAGGTCAAGAAAATTGCGCCAACATCTAAAGTAACGATTTTATTGACTTCAAAAGTTAAGAAAGTTAGTACTAAAAAGAAGCCAAGGGAAATGGTATAATTTTATTCAGGTATACTTTTTGCCAAAAGATTTTTCAAGGTGGTTTTAACCCTTTGTGAATATCATAATTTGGACTTTATTCATTTTTGTATGGTTTCAAATAGGTCAGATAAAGAAATAAATATGTATCCGTTTTTTTCTGTTTTTATTGGTTGTGTAGCGTTTTTGATGCCAAAGGTAATAGTTGGACAAGCAGGTTGTACCGATACACAGGCTATCAATTATGACATCAATGCAGTTGAAAATGACGGTTCTTGTATGTATGAAGTAACCTCTTACCAACCTCAACTCCTTACAAATTTGGAAGATGGTTTAAATGAAGCGTCAGGTATTGCCATCGACGGTTCTGATCTTTGGATACACAATGATGGGGGCAATAAAAATGAACTATATCGAGTGGATTCCCTTTCGGGCGAAATTGAAGCGACAATAGAATTTCCAAATACCAGTAATATTGACTGGGAAGATTTGGCGCAAAGCGATACTCATTTTTTTATTGGTGATTTTGGAAATAACGCTGGTAACCGAACCAATCTACGTATTTATAAAATAGATCGAACGACACTTCCTTCCAGCGTAGCACCCAATGAAACTATTTCATTTACGTACGAGGATCAAACCGATTTTTCGGAAAACAATAACAATCACAACTTCGATTGTGAAGCCTTTATTTATTACCAAGATAGTTTACATTTATTTACTAAAAATTGGGCAGATAATCGAACAAAGCACTATGTTCTGCCCGCTCAGGCAGGTACATACGTTGCTAAAAAAAGAAGTACTTTTGGCTCAGATGGACTCATTACGGGGGCGGATATTGCTCCCGACGGAACAGTAGTATTAATCGGCTATACGGCTATCGGAACGGGGTTTATGTGGCTATTGTTTGACTATCAGGATACGAACTTCTTTTCTGGTAATAAACGACGGATTGAATTGGGAAGTCCAGTTTCAAATGGGCAAATTGAGGGTGTCGCTTTTCTGAAAAATGGATATGGATATATTGTATCGGAAAATATTTCTATTCTTCCACCGAGATTCTTAGCGTTTGAATCCGATCAATGGACAAATCCTTTGACTGCGGTTCAGCATATTCAACAACCGCCGTATAGTGTGCAGTTATCTCCAAATCCAACTCCTGATGCGCTTCGTTTATCATTTGGAAGTGCTGTTTCTGGAGATATTTCTATAAAAATATTGAATGTACTAGGGCAAGAAATGAAGCAGTTCAATCAAACATTATTTAATGCCAACCAAATAGTACTGGATAATATACAGAGCCTAGAAAATGGCATGTATTATTTGTATGCTCGTCAAGGAAAATATCAATTTACGTTGCCTTTTCAGAAGAAAAAATAAAACGGGTAGTTACAAATAAAAATGGCGTAAGATGTTAAATATCTTACGCCCTTTCTGTTTGTATTTTTCAATAAAAATCATCAACTATTGATACTCAAAATTTTAATCTCCACCCGTTGATTTCGACGTCGACCGTCCATTGTTTTATTGGTAGCAATAGGATTGGTTTTGCCATATCCTTTGTATCGAAGTCGGCTAGTATCAATTCCTTTTTCAACTAAATAAGTAACGACAGCCTTCGCCCTATTAGCAGATAGTTTATTGCAATATTCATGTGGCGGAACATTATTTGTGTGTCCACCAACTTCTACAACCACCTTCGGATTTTCCATCAAAAAGTCATACACTTCATTTAATGCAGGATAAGATTCTTTTTTTATAGTAGTAGAATCCGCAGGGAAATATAATTTATCAATCCGAACTGTTTTACCTGCTTTGATCTCACTACGTTTCATCAATTTAGATTCCTTTTCATAAGCTGTTGGAATATCTGATGGTTTAGAAGGTGGTTCTACCGCAGCAATAATTTCTTCTTTAAAGGTAACATTAATCCGTTCTTCTGCTTTTCCAGCACTATTTTTAGCTCGAATAACCAATGTATTCTTACCTTTTTTCAATCGTTGAGGAACTGAAATTCCACCTGTTCTAGCATCAAAATATGATCCTGATTCAACCAATTGATTATTAAAAATAACAGTCAAATTATTCTGATCGGCAACATTGGTCGCCGTCGCTCTAAAGGTAAATGATGCTGTACTCGTTGTTTGGTTATTTCTTTCGGGATTGGTAAAAACAATCATCGGTGGTTCTTCCTTACAAGGAATCGGCGTGATCGAAGAGACGTTATCAATCAATAGATTACCATTGTATGGAAAAGGTGTGGGCGTTTTATAAAAAGCCTCAAAAGTAATATGAGAAATCGTAGCCGTTGGTTCTAGTTTGTAGGTATACTCTATCCACCGACTATGCGTTATTTCAGATGTACTCGCTAGCAATTCTTTTTGGTCACAATAACCATTTCCACCCCAAATTCTTAATGCCGTTGGAGTGTTATGATTGATCTTTTCATTGGGATCTCTATTGGTTGGAGTATTGGATTCTCTTGGCCCTGCAGGACTGGTATAATTTTCGGAACGTGCTAGAAATAGACTTACTCGGTAACACTGACCTGCTCTTAAAGGCTTACTCAATCGTTGAGAAACAGATTCCCAAGTGTCATTGTCTCTAACTACCAAACCTAAATATGTGTTTCCATGATTAGCTTTTTGAGTTACACCGAAAAAAGGACTACTGGGAATGGGACTTGGATGAAGATCGGGTGGTGTCTCGTTAGGAAAGTTATTACGTCCACAATCGAACCAACCGCTGACCGTTGGAATGCCTCTCGTTCCCGCTCCAGCGATTCCTTCAAAAGACGGATTATTAAAAATAATGGCATCATCACCTTGTGCGATTATCGTATTACAAAAGGATAAAAACACAAAACACAAAAATAGTTGAAATATAGATTTCGATAAGCACCGAAACATAGATGTTCTTTTTAATTAGATAGTTCGTCAGTTAAATTAGTACAAAACAAATCCATTAATCCGTCAAAAAATCCCCGCCTGCGTCGGTCAGGGTTCGCAACTTTCTTGAAATCAATTACTTACTCTTTTTATGACGGCGGATTTTTTTTGCACAAGTAATTTTGACTGACATCTTAAATCAGTATTGAATGTAGAATTATTGATAATTCCATTCTTAAAACGTTGGTTGTTAGTGGTTTTGTTGTGAAACGGAACTAATTTTAAGCAATAATTAAGTAGTAGGTCAGAAAAACCCGCCTGCCGTCGGGCAGGTTAATATAATAACCGCCTTCAAAACCTCCAAAAAAGTTATAAAAACTTCCTGACTGTCAGTATTTTACAACTTTTTTGGAGGTTGGCGTTATTATACAAGTAATTTTGTCCGACCGCTTATGTTAATTTTTAAAAAACTACTTCCATTTGATATTACACCCTGCACTTGGATATTGCGTCGTTTGCACGGGTCGTCCTACCAAAACAGCGTCTATGGCTCCTCGAAGGTCTTTTCCTGTTAAAGGAGTTCCAGAATTTGGACGAGAATCATCTAGTCGACCTCGATATACCAATTCTTGATGTTTATTAAAGACATAAAAATCTGGGGTACATGCCGCATCGTAGGCTTTAGCAACTTCCTGTGTTTCGTCATATAAATATGGAAAAGGATAACCTACTTCTTTTGCTAGTTCCGTCATTTTATCAGGTGCATCGGCAGGATAGTTGTCTACATCATTAGAAGAAATAGCCACAAAACCTACTCCTAAATCTTTGTAATCATTGGCTACTCTCACAATTTCGTCATTGACATGAATCACGTAAGGGCAGTGATTGCAACTAAAAATGATGACCGTTGCTTTTGTACCGACGATGTCTTCTAGTTTCATTTTTTTACCAGAAACGGTATCTAAAAGATTAAAATCAGGGGCTTTTGTACCCAAGGCTAACATGTTTGATTCTGTAAGTGCCATGTGTTCTAAGTATATTTTTTGTATAACTCAAATTGCGTAGCAATTTGATAGTTATTAGTTATCTATCGGTAGATTGGTTGAATAGTATATTTATTTTCGTTTTTATAAAATGAAAATGAAACCAATTACGAAATAACCAGTAACCATTTTACCAATTAGATTTATTCTTTTTTCTTAAAATCACCCCGCTTCCATGCCTCAAAAAACTGTGCCCAAGCCATCGGATTGAAAATATTCATCGGAGGTGTTTGTCCTAAGTAGTAGTAGCTTTTCGCTTGTTGTCGCATATAAAAATCTGCATTTTCATTACCATCAGTAGCTACTTCTTCTCGCATTCTAGCGAGCGTACTTTCTGCTAAATTCGCTACGGCACGTTCTTGCATTTCATCACTCACATCCATGGCTAAAAACTCTAACTTGAAGTGTTCTCGACTCGGCCAAGGAAAGACTACTGCCTGAGGAAGGTTGAGTGTATCTTGGGTCATCAATTGCACTAAAGAATAACGATTATCCGTCAGAGAATCAGGAATGATAAACTCTACGTCTTTATAACCAATGGAGGAAAACGTAACAACATCCCCTTTTTTAGCTACGATAGAGAAAAAACCTTTTAGATCAGAATAGGTGCCTCGCCCATCTTCTGTCAACAAAATATTTACATAAGGAATCGGATATAACATGGCGTCACTACCGTCTAACACCATTCCAGAAAACTGAATTAAACTATCGCCTTCAAGTTGTTCTTCTTGTGCAAACAATCCTGTTAATAAAAACAAACTCAAACACCCTGTCAAAATATATTTTATCATAAAAAACTTTTTTGCTCAATGATCTATTATAAACGCATCAAAAAGAGGGTTTCTTATTTAGTTTAGGTTGTATACACCTCTTAAAGATCAATATCTAATAAAACCGGGCAGTGGTCAGAATGTTTTACTTCTGTAAGTTGCTGCGATGCTTTTATCTTTTCTTTTAATGATGTAGAAACTGATTGATAATCAATTCTCCAACCTTTATTTTTAGCTCTTGCTCCCGCTCTATAACTCCACCAACTGTACTGCACTTGTTCAGGATTTAAACATCTAAAAGCATCCACAAAACCACTTTCAAACCACTTGGTCATCCATTCTCGTTCTTCGGGTAAAAAACCAGATGTATTTTTATTGCTCTTAGGATTGTGAATATCCATTTCAGTATGTGCGACATTATAATCACCTACAACAATCAAGTTGGGGCGTTCTTTTTTGAGTTCCTCAACCCAACTATAAAAGTCTGCCAAATATTCCATCTTAAAATCTTGACGTTCTGTTCCACTCGTTCCTGATGGGAAATAACAATTCAATAGCGTCCAATCTCCAAAGTCTGCTCGAATGATCCGTCCTTCCCGATCATATTTTTCAATTCCACATCCTTCAACGATCTGATCTGGAGTAATCTTACTAAAAATAGCGACGCCACTATATCCTTTTTTTTCGGCAGAAAACCACGCTTGCTGATAACCTAAGTTTGTAAATATTTCTGTATCCACTTGCTCTTTCATAGCTTTGGTTTCTTGTAGGCACACGATATCAAAATCGTTTTCGCTCAGCCATTCATCGAAGCCTTTTTTAAGTGCCGCTCGGATACCGTTGACATTATAGGATATAATTTTCATAATTCCTGCTATATTTCGTTTTGTTAGCCCATTCTAAACGGCTACATTAAATTCTCTTAACGCATCATTTAGCGACGTCTTTTTGTTGGTACTTGCCTTTCGTTTTCCAATAATTAAGGCACAAGCTACTTGATATGCTCCTGCTGGAAACTCCTTTGTATATGTTCCTGGAATAACGACAGATTGAGGTGGTACTTCTCCTCTATAGGTCACGGGTTCATCGCCAGTAACATCAATGATTCTGGTCGATTGTGTTAGTACAACATTGGCTCCTAGAACGGCCTCTTTCCCTACTCGAACACCTTCCACCACGATAGATCGTGAACCAATAAAACAATCATCTTCAATAATAGTTGGGGTTGCTTGCAAAGGCTCTAGCACGCCACCGATTCCAACACCGCCACTCAAATGTACATTTCGACCAATTTGTGCGCAAGACCCGACGGTTGCCCAAGTATCGACCATTGTTCCGCTACCTACCCAAGCACCAATATTGACATAACTTGGCATCATAATAACGCCTTTTTCCAGATAAGCACCGTGGCGTGCAATCGCATGTGGCACAACCCGAACACCTTGTCCTGCATAATCTGTTTTTAATGGAATTTTATCGTGAAATTCAAACGGACCAACCTCAATGGTTTCCATGGTTTGAATTGGGAAATATAAGACTACCGCTTTTTTAACCCATTGATTAACCTGCCAACCGTCAGCCGTTGGTTCTGCTACTCTTAATCGCCCTTTATCCAGTTCTTCTAGTACCGCTCTAATCGCTTCTTTTGTGGTATCTTCTTTTAATAATGCTCGATTATCCCAAGCGTTTTCTATTGTATGTTGTAAGTCTTGCATCACTTTTTTTCTGATTTTTAAGTATAATTTTCTAAAACAAAGATAGTATTATTTCTACATTCGGAATCCCATTTTACGTTTGATAGTATGAATTATCGAATTATCTTTTTCAAAAAGGAACTTAAAAACTAATCTTTTGGTATAACAGTTAATCCTTCACCTTTCCGTACATTCGCTGATTACATTTTATCTATAATTTATTTAATGAAATCAATCTTTACAATACTCATTTTTTTAAATGGTTTGATCTCTTTTCAACTGTCAGCACAGCCAGAAGTTAAGGACTTCAAAGATATTTTCCGTTTGAACATCTCCGAAACTTCGGAGAAAATAGAAATTGATGGAAAGTTAGAGGAAGCCGTTTGGCAGACGACTGATATGGGAACAGATTTTTGGCAAAAACTTCCCTATTTTGATGAACATGCCGAACCTCGAACAGAAGTTCGATTGACGTATGATGATGATTTTTTATACGTAGCGGCTAAGTGTTATCAAAGTGAACCTATCAATATTTTGAGTCTCAAACGAGATAATTATTGGGACAATGACGGAATTGCCGTTATTTTAGATCCGTTAAATACAAGAGCAAATGCCTTTTTATTTGGCTCAACTGCGGCTGGAGCACAGTGGGATGCCTTGCGTTCCGAAACCTCGGATGTAAATGCCGATTGGAATAATCGTTGGTACTCCGAAGTACATGTAGCAGACGACTATTGGTCGTTAGAAATGGCGATTCCATTTAGAATTTTACGCTACAGCGAAAACCTAGATGAATGGGGAATCAATTTTGTTAGAAATCTCACTTATAAAAATCAATTTCATAATTGGACAGCTGTGCCTGAATCTTTCTGGCCACCCAATCCCGCTTTTGCAGGTAGTTTGGTTTGGGACAAACCACCAACTCGAAAAAAGGGGAATTTCAATCTTATTCCGTATGTGACCACAAGAGTAGAGCAGCGAACAGGTGAAAAAACAAAAGTCAACGCAGCCGTTGGGGGCGATGCACGTGTGGCGGTTTCGTCTACGCTAAACTTAGATGTGACGATTAATCCAGATTTTTCACAAATTGAAGTAGACGAATTGGTCACCAATTTGACTCGATTCAATATATTTTTACCTGAAAAACGAACATTCTTTTTAGAAAACGGAGATTTATTTGCTGATTTTGGTTTTGGTCAAGCTCGTCCATTTTTCTCTCGAACCATTGGTTTAGACGAAAATAGACAAGCTGTCCCTATTTTGTATGGGTTGCGATTGACGGGTAATGTCAGTCCTAGTTTGCGCATTGGTGCGATGAATATTCAGTCAGGTGCAACAGATAATGCGTTTGGTCAAAATCAATCAGCGATATCTTTTCAGCAGCAGTTTGGTCGCTCATTTGTGCAAGGTATGTTTTTAAATAGACAAGCATACGATGAAGGAAAGCAAATTAAACAAGATTATAGTCGGAATGCTAGTCTTGAAAATGTTTTTGTAAGTACAGATGGAAAAATAACAGCGGCTGTGGGTTTACACCAATCTTTTAAACCTAATATTAAGGAAAGTACAGGTTTTTATAATGCCGTTTTTGTTTTTAGAAATACCAATTGGGAAGTTCTAAACGATGCCGTCATGATGCAAGAAAACTATTATGCAGATATGGGTTTTTTGGCCAGAATTGAAAATTATGACGCTGAGCGAGATACATTTATTCGGTTAGGATATAATCAAAATTATACTTCCGTGGATTATCGCCTTCGTCCCAAAAACAAAGCAGGTAAAATTGCATTGCATCGTTTTGGAGTTGAAAATTTATTAATATTCAATTCAGATTGGTCGTTTAACGAGCGGTATAATCGTTTTCGATACTTTATTGATTTTAGGAATACCAGTTCATTCCAAATACGCTTAAATAATAATGAATTGGAGTTATTATTTCCATTTTCATTTACGGGAGAAACGCCATTGCCAGCGCAACGCTATAATTTTTGGGATTTGAATTTGGTGTATAACTCCGATGAACGAGCAGCATTTTCATATTCTCTTACAGGTCAAGTGGGGGATTTTTATAACGGAACATTAAACCGTTTGGAAGCATCCGTCAATTATAGAGTACAACCTTGGGGAAATTTTTCGGTAGGGTATCAATTTAATGACATTCGTTTTCCTGAACCTTATGGCGAAAGCAAAATAGCGGCATTATTATCAAAAATAGAAATTGGATTCAATCGAAATTTATTATGGACGACACTTTTTCAATATGTGGCTCAGTCTAATTATATGGGTATCAACAGTCGTTTGCAGTGGCAATTTGCGCCAATGTCAGATTTATTTTTGGTGTATGTTGACAATTATGATGTGTTTCAAGGACTCAATCCTCGTTCTAATAACAGGGCATTGATACTAAAAGTAAACTATTGGTATTAATAGGAAGTGGATTTTCTGTACAAAATCTTTAATCTTTTGTTAAATCCGTTTAAAGTAGTAAGTAAAAATATTACTTTTGTCGTTTAAGGTTTGTTTTTACAAAGAGGTGTAATCCCTTGATAAGAAACATCTTAAATCTTTTTTTAATATCAAAACAACGAATGTAATGCGAACTATATTTAGAATATCTTTTTTCGCTTTCTTATTGATCTTAGGGTCTTTCAGCGTAGCTCAGGCTCAAAAATATGCACACACCAACTTAGGCAACTTGCTGGCTGAATTACCAGAAGTAAAAGCGGCAGATGCTGAATTGGAAACGTTTAGCACGCAGCAAACGAAGAAAGGTGAGGAAATGGTCAAAGCTTTTCAAGCAAAAGTAGCCAATGCTCAAACACAAATTGATGGTGGAGGATGGTCACCTGCTAGAATACAGGAAGAGCAAACTAAATTAGCTCAGGAAGAACAAAAAATCCGTCAATACGAGCAGGAAGTGGTAGCAGCTATTCAGCAAAAACGTCAAGAATTATTAGGCCCAATTTTGGTAAAAATTGAATCTACTATTAAGACTATTGCCGAAGAAGAAGGCTATGTTATGGTGTTTGATACAGGTATTGTCAATGCTATTTTATTTGCTAAAGAATCAGAAGATATTACTGAAAAGGTAAGAGCGAGACTGTAAATTGGCTCGAATTATATAACGAATTATAAAAAATGGGATTTCGATATGACATCGAAATCCCGTTTTTTATTCCAGTTCATAGCTAGTCTTAAAACCACTTGATCGTTAAATCCACCAGTTTTAATTTCCAATTGTTATAAGGTGGCACTAACAAATCAATGGCACTTGGCAGATTTTGTTTGTACACCGCTCGTGCATCAGAAAATGCTTCAAAACCGAATTTTCCGTGACTCTTTCCAAGTCCACTATAATTACTTCCACCAAATGGTAAATTCATATTAGCATAGTGCAAATTATTGTGATTGATACATGTTCCGCCAGCACGTGTATATTTCAGAATTTGCTTGATATTTTTTCGACTCTTACTATAAATATATAATCCTAAAGGTTTTTCTTTCGAATTGATGAAATCAATGACTTCTTGAATGTTTTTGTAAGTTCTAATAGGTAAAACAGGGCCAAAAATCTCTTTCTGCATCAAATCCGATTCCAGTGGTACGTCTGTGACCAAAGTTGGTTCAAGGTAGTTGGTCGTTTCGTCAAATCGTCCACCGTGTGCAATAACCGCACCATCTGCAAGACTATTTTCTAAATAAGACTTAACTCGTTTAAAATGACGTTGATTGATGACATGGGTGAAATCTTTCGACTGTGCAGGGTCTTTACCATAATAGCTTTCGAGTTTCTTTTTCATGGCAGTAATAAACGCTTCTTTTTTATTTTCATGTACCAAGATATAATCTGGTGCGAGACAAATCTGTCCACTATTAGAAAATTTCCCCCAAGCGATCCGACTAACCGCCGTATCCATATTGGCTGTCTCATCAATAATCGTAGGCGATTTTCCACCCAATTCTAGCGTTACAGATGTTAAATGCTTTGAGGCTGCTCGCATCACGATTTTACCAATTTCGGGCGCACCCGTAAAAAAGATATGATTGAAAGGCAAATCCAGTAAGGCGGTGGAAGTGTCCACATCACCTTCAAAAATAGCCACCTCGCTTTCATCAAACACTTCTCGAATAATTTTTGACATCAAAGCAGAACTATTAGGCGAATGTTCGGACGGTTTAATCATTGCCGTATTTCCAGCAGCAATACAACAGACTAATGGACCAAAAGTCAGATTTAGCGGATAGTTCCAAGGTGCAATAATCAAACACGTTCCTTTTGATTCGTATTGAATCCAAGAAGACGATCCCGCTAGTCCAATTGGCGTTGGAACATGTTGCGGACGCATCCACTCTTTTAAATGCGCTTTGGTGTGCTTAATTTCGCTCGTCACCATATAAATCTCTGTCAAATCTACCTCCACAGCAGGTTTATGGTAATCCTTCCACATGGCTTCCCGAATTTCTGGACGATATTTCATCACGGCATCCCGTAGTTTATCCAGTTTTCGGATACGTTCTTTGGCAGTAGTAGCTCCAACTGCCATTTTATTGGCTTGCTGTAATTTAAAAATACGTTGAATCTCGGCTTGTTGCGTATGTGAAGCGGAAGCGACGGTCATAAGTAGATTTTTTGATAGAAATATTTAATTCAAGTTAACAATAATCAGCGAAATTTCACTAAAATGATTGAATAAAAAAAGGTCGAAATACGACTTTCATCCTATTCCGACCTTTTGTTTTAAATAAAAGTATTCTTTAAAACGGTAAATCGTCATCTGCTTCCATGGCTGGAGCATCTGACACCGTCGGAAAATCCGTATTTCCAGCAGGTGTAGTTGGTGCAGCAGATGGTGCGGATGCAGCACCTTCGATACGCCACGCATTCAAATTGGTAAAATATTTTTCGTTCCACTCCCGACCTCTCAAGTCAAAGTGTACTTTAATCATATCGCCTTCGTTATGTGGATCAATTGCTGAACAACGATCTTGTACCAATTGAAATTTAATGAATTGTGGGTAGTTCCCATTGTTGATTTCAATCACAAATTCTCTTGCTTGGAATTTTTCAGATTTACTCTGTGTTTCAAATTTTTTATGTAATTTCCCTTCTACTTCAAAAGACATAGTTATTTGGATTTTTTATTGTCAGAAATTAAAGCAGGCATAAAACCTATTTTTCAGCCTTATAGTTAAGTGTAAAAATACAAAAAAAGCGACGTATCTTTGGTAGAACCATTGCAATATTTAACGAATAAAAATTATGTGGTCTAAAATTAAAGCTATTCTGATCCATGCTTTTCCATTATTTGTAGCCTTACATTTAGTATACATTCTGATGGAATACTTCATTAAATCTAATGTGGTTGGTTTTCAACCAAATCGAAGTATATTGTACCTTTTTATATCGCTTGCATTTGGTTATTGGTCAGTCAACAGAAAAGAAAAACTAAAACAGTCATAACAAAAGAAAAAAACATGCTTGTTAAAACTTACGGAAGTGCCGTTCAAGGAGTCGATGCTCAAACGATTACGATTGAGGTCAATGCTGGGGGAAATGTAGCTGCTGGAAAACAATTTTATTTCTTGGTTGGACTACCCGATAATGCAGTCAAAGAAGGATTTCAACGTATTGAAGCAGCTATTAACAATATGGGCTTTCGGATGCCGCGCCTTAAATTGGTCATTAATATGGCACCTGCCGATTTACGGAAAGAAGGTTCTGCCTATGATTTGCCCATTGCAATGGGAGTGCTAGGAGCGACCAAACAAATCGAAGCCGAAAAGTTAAAAGATTATGTAATGATGGGTGAGATGTCGCTCGACGGTACATTGCGCCCTATCAAAGGAGCTTTACCTATAGCCATTCAAGCACGAAAAGAAGGATATAAAGGACTGATTTTATCAAAAGAAAATGCTAGGGAAGCAGCTATTGTTGATAAACTGGATGTATACGGTGTATCTAATTTACGAGAAGCTATTGATTTAATTAATGGTGAATTGAAATTAGAACCTACTTTTGTGGAAACACGAGACGAGTTTATGGGGAATCAACATCAGTATGCCGTTGACTTTTCAGATGTAAAAGGTCAAGAAAATATAAAAAGAGCCTTAGAAATAGCTGCCGCAGGTGGACATAACGCCATTTTAATTGGGCCACCAGGGGCAGGTAAAACGATGTTAGCCCGTCGATTACCTACCATTTTACCACCATTGGGTCTGCATGAAGCACTGGAAACGACCAAAATTCATTCTGTGGCAGGAGTGCTACCGCCCGAATCTTCATTGATTGCGACTCGTCCGTTTCGCGCCCCACACCATACAATTAGCGATGTGGCATTAGTAGGTGGTGGTTCTATTCCGATGCCTGGAGAAATATCCTTAGCACACAACGGGGTGTTATTTTTAGATGAATTACCAGAGTATAAACGAACCGTTTTAGAAGTGTTGCGTCAGCCAATGGAAGAACGCAAAGTAACCATTTCAAGAGCTAGAGTGACGGTTGATTATCCGTCTAGTTTTATGCTGATTGCTTCCATGAATCCATGTCCATGTGGATACTATAATCATCCTGAAAAGGATTGTGTTTGCGGGCCAGCGCAAGTGAAGCGATATTTAAGTAAAATATCTGGACCATTGTTGGATCGAATAGATTTGCATGTAGAAGTTACGCCTGTTTCTTTTGATGAACTGACCAGCATGAACCGACCCGCCGAAACCAGTCAGTCTATCGTAGAACGGGTAGTGCAAGCTCGAAAAATTCAAGCAGAACGATTTAAAGATATTCCAAATGTACATTCCAATGCACAAATGCCGAGTCGTATGGTTCGGGAGATTTGTCAAATCAATAAAGCAGGGCAAATTTTATTAAAAACGGCTATGAAGAAGCTACAATTATCGGCACGTGCCTATGATCGTATTTTAAAAGTAGCCCGAACCTCTGCCGATCTCAATGGAAGTGCTGAAATTAAAATTGAACATTTGGCAGAAGCAGTTCATTTTAGAAGTTTAGATCGAGAAGGCTGGACAGGTTAATACTATTTTAACAGCATATTCATCCTTTAAAACAGTAGAATAGTTTGTAAGCTGTATTTTTAATAGTAAACTTGTGTATCAAAAACTGATTACCTATAAACTTAACATCCTTTGAATGTCGGATTTTTCCAAAATGCGTAAAGATTTTTCCAATCAAGTTCGTTTAGAAAGAGAACTGAACTTGAAGCAGTTGCAAATTAATCGTTTGTTGAACATCACACAGGCAATTAATAACAATGTTTCTGTGGAAGGTTTATTTACGATGTATAGCTCTTTTTTGAGTTGGGAAATGGGCATCAAAAAAATGTTGCTATTTGTTAAAAAAGATGATGCTTGGGACAGAGTTTCTACTATTGGAATATCGGAAGCCTTGATTGATCTTGATATTACTTCTTTTTTTGCACAATTTACTCGCTTAAATAATATTGCCAATCACGAACATCCACTCATCAACGAATTTGATGTCGTGATTCCAGTACAGCATAAAGATGATCCGATTGCTTATGTGTTTATCGGTGGTTTTACCGAAGATGAAGACATGTATGGAAAGGTTCAATTTATTACTACCATTACAAACATCATTGCCGTAGCCATTGAAAATAAGCGCTTGTTTAAGCGGCAACTAGAACAAACTCGACTCAAACGAGAAATGGAACTGGCTAGTGAAATGCAACAAATGCTAGTACCATCTACTTTTCCTAAAAATGATAATTTTGAATTGGCTAGTATATACAAACCTCAAATTGGTGTAGGAGGAGATTATTTGGATTTTATAGAATTGGAAGACGGTAAATTTGCTTTTTGCGTAGCTGATATTTCTGGAAAAGGCTTAGCTGCGGCATTGTTAATGGCTAATTTTCAAGCTAATCTACACCGTTCTATTGCACTACGCCCAACGCTCAAAGATTTTATAGAAGAACTGAATCAAGCCTTGTTTAGGACAACTAAAGGAGATCGATTTATTACTTTTTTTATAGCTGAATTTGATCCTCAAACACGAATGCTACGTTACGTAAATGCAGGTCATAATCCACCTTTTTTATTGATGAATAATGAAGTCCAACAGTTGAAAGAAGGTTGTACGATTTTAGGTTCTTTCAAAAAAATACCTGTTCCGATAGATGTTGGAGAAGTACACATTGAAAAAGATGCCATGATCTTGACCTATACGGATGGACTCACTGATATGAAGGACGACGCAGGCGAGTTCATTACGGATGAATTACTTAAAAATTTTTTAAAGGAACACAAGTATATTTCTGCTGAGGATTTCAATGCGGCTTTGATGCAACGAATCGAATTATTTCGAGGTGCAGGAGAGGAGATTTATCCTGATGATTTTACAGTATTGACGTGTAAGATTTTTGCAGAATAGGCAACTATTGAACCAGCTCTTTCACGGCTTCCCACACCAAATAGGATTCGTAACCTTTACGCATTGCGAAATCTGCTAATTTTGCTCTACGTTTATAGATATTGGGTTCTCGTAATGTTTTGTTTTTCTTCTCCAACAGCTTTTCCAATGTTTCATAATATGGAATATCTTCTATTTCTTCCATTCCTTTTTTGATACAATAAGCGGATATATTTTTAAACTTGAGCTCTCTTTTAATGCGAATTCTACCCCATTTTTTAATTCTAAATTTTCCGCCAGCATACGATTTGGCGAACCGCTCTTCATTTAAAAAGTTATCTTGAATTAAATCTGCAATCACTCGTTCTAGTGCATCGCCATATACTCCCAAATCTAGTAATTTCGTGCGAACTTCTTGATGGCAACGATCTTGATATGCACAGTAGTGTTGCAATTTGAGCAGTGCATCCGCTTCACTAATATATTTAGGTTTATCTTTTTTCAAATTTGATGTAATTGTTTTTAATCGAGCGTTCTATTCGATCTGTAAAGTACAATGATGATAACTTTCACATGGCTAAATAATTCTTTAATACAAATTGTGTACAAAGAATCCATCAAGCTGTTAATATATTGCTTTCTAAAGAACTTGAAACCAATTATTTATTCATTTATGACGACGGATTTTTTATACAAGCAATTTTTATAAATATTAGTTTATAGTTTCTTCAAATTCGTTGCAATCTATTCTAATTTCTTGACCTTTGAGTCTGCTTTCTAATAAGTTGCAGTAGTGGTTTTGTTTTTTATCCCCCGTATAATATTTGCAATTATAACAGGTTCTTTGTACTTGAATAATTCCTCGTTGATTTAATTGAAATATCAATTTCGATAAGGTATCGAAGATATTGCTAAGTGCTTGTTCGTCAAATGAAGATAATTCTTGTGTGAATACATCAGCATATTCTGAAAGATTATTAACTAATGAATTGCCTGATGAAGTGACTAATAAATTATATCTCCGATTATCTGTTGGTGAGTAGTCTTTTTCTAAATATTCTTTTTTTAGTAGCACCCTTACCGCATCACTTATGGTAGCTTTGGTCACATTAAATTCTTTCGCCAAGTAACTGACATTACAAATTTCTGTTTTATGATTGGCAACAAATAAAAGAATCTGAATTTGGATAGGACTGATACCATAGACTTTTGCCTTTTCCCACAGCAATGCCTTCAATGCTTCTGATAGCCTTTCTAAACCATTTAGTATTTTTGATTCTAAACTCAAAATAATAGAAATTAATAAAATTAGGATTGCCACAAAGTTAGCAATCCTAATTTTAATTCACTAATTACAGCCTTCCATTTCTATGATGAAGTAGCCTTTATCGTTGATTTCTGCTTCCCATTCAGGGCGTAAATGTTCAATATGACAAAGCCTGCATTGCTTAGAAGTAAGTGGTTGTCCTTCTTGCCCTTTCGTTTTGAGATATTCTTTGCCATATTTGTAAATAATTGTGGTATCACTTATCTCCACAGGGGCAATAATATCAAAGTGCATGACCTGCCCATCTTTTTTGGTAACATACGTGTCCCAAACATTGACTTTTTTTTGTATTACTTGTTCCATGATTGATTCGTTTTTAGGTGTATAGAATGCAGTACCCACTAGCAAAACGGTGAGTACTGAAAAGATGATTCTTGTCATTTTCATATTATTGAACTTGATATGGGAGTGATAAATCTTCTGATAAAATTTCATACACTTCATACACCCCTAACATCGGCAAATTAGCATCAGAAGTATTAACTTGCATTCGAGCAGCCACCGCATCAAAATTGAAATCAGTTTTATTGTTGACAAAAGCAGAAGGAATAACTACGGTAATGGAATTGCCATCCGTTAAAACCTGATAACCTGGTGAATCCATGTACATTGGCATACCTGGGTTGGTCGGTGGTAATTCTACGTTGGGATCGCCCATTTCAAACTGCTTGACTGATAATTCTCCATCCACTCTTGTATCATCTACTAATAATACCCAATGTGGATGCCAAACTGCACCATCATTAGCGTAGTCTTGATCATTATTTTCATCCCAAAGAGGTGTATCGTCAAAATCTGGATGTGAAGTCAATGCCATTGCAACGATGCCGTCTGTATTTCCAAAACCTACGTCATTACTATTCAGAGTAGTTGGAAATACATAACCTAATACAGGTGCTCCATCCAACTGACCAGCAGGTATTGGAACGGTAGAACCTGCTAAACCTTCCACTTCAATGGTCATTTCTATTTGCTCTAAATCTTCATTATAGGTAGCAATTGTTGAAGTAAGATTGAAATTACTATCCACCATCGGTTCGGGAATATTGTCATCATCATCTGAACAGGCAGTCATCAATAATGACATTCCCAGTATCATTATTACTGCCCAATTATTATTTTTTTTCATGTTTAAATTTTTGAATGTTATTGACTAACGGTATAGGGTAAAGATAAATCGCCCGAAGCAATGGAATACACCGAATAAACGCCGAGCATCGGCAAATCAGGATTGGAAGCATTCACCTGCATGTAGGCTGTAACCGCATCAAAATTGAATTGTGTTTGGTTATTCATGCGATAAGTAGGGATTACAACTCTAATTATATTTCCTTTAGTAATTACGGGATGACCTGGCGAATCCATATACATGGGCATACCGGGATTGGTCGGAGGTAGCGTGACATTATTATTATTTGGGTCAAATTGCTTAACCGCTAATCCACCTTCTACCCTTGAATCTTCTGTTAAAACAACCCAATGCGGATGCCAAATCACACCGTCATTCGCGTAATTTCGATCATTATCCTCATCCCACAAAGGCGTATCATCAAAATCAGGGTGTGAGGTTAATGCCATTGCCACGATGCCCTCCGTATCACTAAAACCTACATCTGTTGGTTTCAGTGTAGTCGGGAAAACGTATCCTAAAACGGGTGCTCCATCCATCTGTCCAAAAGCGTTAGGAATCGAATTGCCTCCCGACCCTTCCGTCTCGATAGTAAAAATTAATTGGTCTAACCGATTATCAAAAACTACCGATGTATTAGTGATTTTTAAATCTGGGCTAGTACTAAATGCTGGATCTTCATTTTCTCCCTGTGCGAATACCACAGGTGAAATCATGAAGACATAAAAAAATACAATCAACTGTTTCATGAATTTTTAACTTTTAACTTTAATTAATATCTACAAGCAGCACCTTTGATTAGATGAATGCCATCCACACTCACGATGTGGTCAAGACGAATAATTTCACCATCTGCCATTTTCAGAAACTCTTCTTTCTGCCTTGTAAACACATCCTCTAAAAGAACACGTTCATTTCTAATTTGTCCTTTATTGGCTACATTATACACGATGTGAACCTCTTTTTTTCGAGTTATTCTGTCTAACAACACATCATGAAAACTGCAATCTATCGGTTGGTACTTTTGTAGAATCATAATAATTTATATTAATAAGGAATCCTAACCAATTGTTATAAAAAAATAGATTAGCCTCTTACATCAGCCATGGAAGCACCAAAATTGATATGAAGTACATTACCATTTGGTGTCAATAATGCTGGTACCGACTTAACTCCTGCTTTCTCAGCTTCTTCGATTCTACTACTATCTTCTCTGAAGTGAACGACTTCTACGTTTTCGGTTCCGATTAAATTAATAATGTCTTGCTCTGCACTTACACATACTGAACATCCCGCATGATAAAATATTGATTTACTCATTTTTAATAACTTTTAATACGTTTAGCAAAATTGCTAGTACAAATATAGTTAGCAATCCTAACTAATTCAAATTTTCGATATAATTTTAACATTTTCTTAGCATTACAAGGTGAATTTTTGGTTTTATCAATCTCCTTTATCAGGAGAATAATGTAGTATGGCTACTATAATCCCCGCCAATATCAAAGCCCAATCCAAGATTTTAGTACCTTCTAGATTAGTTAATGCTCTTGCAATAAAAGTTCCAAGGTAAATTCCAAACATCAACCAGATTAAAGTATTCTTATTTTGTCTTTTCATTATTTGTGTATTAAGTAACTTTTGATTCACCAAACCATCTATTCAAATTCGTATATTACTTGACTTCTTGAAACTATACAAAAATGAATAAAATTCAAATAATGATGTTAACAAGGGATTAAAACCACCTTGAAATAACCTTTTTTCAAAGAAATTTATTCCCTTGATAATTTTTGTATGGTTTTAAAACTTGATTTCAATTAATTTGATCTACTATTTAATTATTATTTGTGAACAATTCCCCTGATTTTGGTATTAGAAATCTTTGAATATTTACATTAAATCTTAATGCTTATTTATGACACACTTGCAAATTGGAGATGTCGCTCCTTCCTTTTCTGCTACTAATGAAAAAGAAGAAACGGTAACATTAGATCAGTTCAAAGGTAAGAAACTGGTTTTATTTTTTTATCCAAAAGATAACACACCTGGCTGCACAGCAGAAGTTTGTAGTCTTCGAGATGGTTTTAAGGAATTGACCGAAGCTGGTTATCAATTATTAGGTGTAAGTCCTGATAGCTCCAAAAAACACCAGAATTTTATTTCAAAATTTGATTTACCATTTAGCTTATTGGTAGACTCAGATTTGACAGTCATCAAAGCATACGGTGTTTGGGGACCTAAGAAATTTATGGGGCGTGAATATGATGGATTGCATCGTACCACCTTTGTCATTGACGAGTCGGGTGTAATCGAACAAATTTTTACGAAAGTAAAAACGAAAACACACGCACAACAGATTTTGGAAACAGCGACTGTATAAATCTGAAAGTAAGGAATTCACTCAAAAGTCAGGAGTTCACTTGAGTGAACTCCTGACTAAACTCAAAAAGCCTTGCTATTCCGAAGAATAACAAGGCTTTTGTAGCGCGAGGCGGACCCGAACCGCCGACCTCATGATTATGAATCATGCGCTCTAACCAGCTGAGCTACCGCGCCATGGTTTTAAAGCGAGTGCAAATATACATGTTTTTACAATTATTGTAAATACTTTCATAAAAAAAGTGGAGAAAATATTTCCCTCCACTTTTTTGACTCAATTCTACAAAAGTTAATTATCGCCTATTTGTCATAGAAACATAACGCATGACTAAGTACAATACCATAACCAAAGCTGATAAAGCTGCTGCAACGTAGGTCATTGCGGCCCATTTGAGCGCATCTTTTGCCCCTACATATTCCGAACCATCTAATGTCCCCGTTTCATCCAACCAAACCAAGGCTCGCTTACTGGCATCAAACTCCACAGGAAGCGTTATAAAACTAAATAAAGCCGTGACTAAGAAGGCTATGATCGTAATAAATAAAAGAGTGGGGTTATTATACCCAAACAAACCTCCTAGTGCGATCATTAATAAATATTGTTGCGCTTTTGAGGCGATACTAACTACAGGTACAATAGCCGAACGCATCTTCAACCAAGCGTAAGCGGTATCGTGCTGTACAGCGTGTCCACATTCATGCGCAGCTACTGCAGCGGCAGAAATATTACGACCATTATATACATCTGGACTCAATGAAACGGTCTTTGTACTAGGATTGTAATGATCTGTCAAAAAACCTTGCCCCTGTACGACTTGCACATCTGTAATATTGTAATATCGCAACATTTGCTCGGCAATTTCTTTTCCAGATAATCCAGACCGAATACCAATTTGCTGATACTTTTTAAATTTACTTTTTAGACGACTACTTACCGCTCCTCCAATCAGAGCCATAATTCCTGTAATCACCATATAACCTATATATCCACTACTCATTACTTAATTGTTTTTTTGAAGTTGATTACTAAACTTATTTGCTTTATTTCGACCAAAATAATACTTATTGGTCACATTCAGTAAAATTTATTTAGTCTATAATTGCGCAATAGACAAATCGCTAAATAAGATTCAATATCTTAAATCTTCTTTGAAATGCTTACCTTTGCAACGTTTTAGATTTGTGATTGGTTCTATTGATATAAAACCTTTCCTCTCTGTAAATAAGATAATAACGATCATTCAATATGGCTTTGTTAGAAGAAATTAATAAACGACGTACTTTTGGAATTGTCAGTCACCCTGATGCAGGCAAAACTACTTTGACGGAAAAGTTACTTTTATTCGGTGGTGCGATTCAAGTAGCGGGGGCAGTGAAGTCCAACAAAATAAAAAAATCGACGACGTCCGATTTTATGGAAATTGAGAAACAAAGAGGGATTTCGGTGGCAACTTCGGTCATGGGATTTGAATATCGAGACCTAAAAATCAATATCCTAGATACACCTGGTCACAAAGATTTTGCAGAAGATACCTACCGAACTTTGACGGCTGTAGATAGTGTGATTGTGGTAATAGACGTAGCCAAAGGTGTGGAGATGCAAACGGAACGATTGGTGGAAGTTTGTCGAATGAGAAACACACCAATTATCGTTTTTATCAATAAAATGGATCGAGAAGGACTTGATGGGTTTGATTTGTTAGATGAAATCGAAGCCAAACTAGGACTAACGGTTTGTCCGTTGAGTTGGCCTGTTGGCATGGGACAGCGTTTCCAAGGTGTGTACAATATGTATGAACAGAAACTGGTACTGTTCCGTCCACATAGCAAGCAAGATGAGTTAGGTGAGGTTATTGAAATTACAGATTTATCTAGTTCTGAACTGGATGAACATGTTGGGGAAGATGCCGCCAATGAGCTTAGAGAAGAAGTTAATGTATTGACGGAAGTTTATCCCGAATTTGATAAACAAGAATATTTAGATGGGGCTTTATCACCTGTTTTTTTTGGTAGTGCTATTAATAATTTTGGGGTAAAAGAACTACTCGATTGCTTTGTAGATATTGCCCCTACGCCACTGCCACGTTTTACTGAAGAACGAGAAGTCAAACCATTAGAAGATAAGTTTGCGGGATTTATTTTTAAGATTCATGCGAATATGGATCCCAAACATCGAGATCGAATTGCCTTTATGCGGATTTGTTCTGGTACGTTTGAACGTAATACGAATTATCTGCATGTTCGTCAAAATCGAAAAATGAAATTCTCTAATCCTACCACTTTTATGGCGTCTAAAAAAGAAGTCGTAGATGCTGCTTATCCTGGTGATGTCGTTGGTTTATATGATTCTGGAAATTTCAAAATTGGGGATTCGGTTACAGAAGGAGAAGTACTGCATTTTAAAGGAATACCGAGTTTCTCTCCCGAGCAATTCCGTTATGTCAATAATGCTGATCCACTAAAATCAAAGCAATTAGCAAAAGGCTTAGATCAGTTGATGGATGAAGGTGTGGCACAATTATTTACCAAAGAAATCAACGGTCGAAAAATCATCGGTACAGTTGGTGCGCTTCAATTCGAAGTCATCCAGTACCGCCTCAAACACGAATATGGCGCATCCTGTACTTATGAACCTATCAACCTTCACAAAGCTTGTTGGGTGAGTGGTGAGCAGGCAGATTTGAATGATTTATTGTCTCGACGAAAGCGAGATATGGCAAAGGACAAAGATGGTAATTTGGTCTTTTTAGCGGAGTCTGCTTGGACATTGCAAATGGCGCAAGAGAATCACCCTAATGTTGGTTTTCATTTTACGAGTGAGTATTAGCTTTGAAAGTCATGCAGAAAACATATTTTTCTCTTTAGATTTTATTTTTTCGGAAATGATTCACTTTATGACTATGAGTGTATTAACAAAAAAATGGGTTTAGAAATATCAATTTCTAAACCCATTTTTCCTTTATAGAAAGGTTTGTTTTTCTAAAAGGTCTGATTATTTTCATTGTATAAAACAGCTAAAACAACCTGTCCTGCGGCATTTAAGGTGTTCGGGTCAATCAGGTCAATATTATCATCGTGTGTATGATGATAATGCCCAAAGGTTTTGTTTCCTTCTGGAAGGTTAATAATATCAATCATTGGAATTTTAGCCAATGTCGTTACAAAATAATGGTCATCTGTGACCCCAGGACCTAGTGCATTCACAAAATATTTCCCTTGGTTCATCTGCCCCGCCATCGTCCATATCTTATTGACTAAAGTTGGATTGATTTTCATAGATAGTTCTTCTTGTGCAAAACGAGCGTTTTTTGCACCCACCATATCCAATAAAATTCCGTATTGTGCGGTATAACCAGGTCGATGCAGGTTTTTTCCCCAATGCTGCGAACCTAAGCACCACGTATTAGTATAATCTGTTTTATCATTCGGGTCACGATTGTCTTTTCCAAGGTCTTCTGCATCGAAAAAGATAATATCAACGCCAATATCAATTCCGTTTTTACCGAGTTGACGTGCAATTTCAAGCAAAGCACCAACACCACTTGCACCGTCATCTGCACCATCAATGGGTTCATCTACACGTTCATCATCTTTATCTGCAATATGACGAGAATCCCAATGCGCTCCCAGCAAGACTCGCTTTTTACGATGAGGATTAAATTGTCCGATAATATTTGTCCCGTTCAGCATTTCACCCGTATAGGCTTCCGCCTGAAAGTCTTGCTCAATCACTTCTGCCCCAAATTCTTTTAGTTTACCAGATAACCATTCCTTACATTTTCGGTGTGCTTCTGTGTTTGGAACACGTGGGCCAAAAGATACTTGTTTTGCCACAAACGCATAAGCTGAATCTCGATCAAATCGAGGGACAGAACGTTTTTGAAAAGGTTCGTTAACGATTTCCGTTTTTGTACCGTTCGCTTTTTTGGGCTCTTCGTTACAAGCTGTTGTTAAACCAATGATTAGGATAAATGCGAAGAATCCAATTGGATTAATATATTTTTTCATAAAAAATGTTCCTTAAATTGAAATATAGTTATTGGTGGTTAGTTTTTTATTTACATTAAAAATAGACAAAAAACTAATTAACTAATAACCAATACACTAGACTATTCTTTCACCCAAGATGTTCCATCTTTTCCGTCCTTTAGAACGATCTTTAGTTCTTTTAAAGTGTCTCGAATCTTGTCAGAGGTTGCCCAATCTTTATTTTTTCTGGAAGATTGACGAATATCTATAATCAATTGCATCAAACCGTCCATAGCACCATCATCGCCGCCAACGGCTGAAGTCTCATTGGTTAAACCAAAGATTTCAAAAATAAAATCGTGAAATACCTGCTTCAAACGAGTCAAGGTATCAGGCGTTACATCATTCAAAGACAAGTGTCCTTCTTTTAAACCGTTGATTTTTGTAACCAATTCAAACAAACGAGCGAGTGCTTTTGGCGAATTGAAATCGTCGTTCATATCTGTAAAAGCAGCGTCCATTAAGCTATTTAACTCCTTATCCAAATCACTTGCAGCGCCTTTGGCAGATGCTTCTAATGCTTGTAAGGTTTTGAACCCTTCCATCAGACGACGGTAGCCTTTTTCGGCAGCTAAGAGTGCTTCATCCGTCAAGTCTAACGTGCTTCTATAGTGCGACTGACACATAAAAAAGCGAATCACCATCGGACTAAATCCTTTGCTGATATGCGGACTGTCTCCTGTGAATAATTCATTTGGAGTAATGGAGTTACTTACACCTGTTTCGGGATCAATGGATTTGGACATTTTTTTACCATTCATCAATAACATATTGGCGTGTAACCAATAGTTGGCAGGTGAACATCCACAAGCTCCTTCGTTTTGAGCAATTTCGTTTTCGTGGTGTGGGAATTTCAAATCATTTCCACCACCGTGAATATCGAAAGTTTTACCTAAATATTTGGTACTCATTGCCGAACATTCCAAGTGCCAGCCAGGGAAACCAACTGACCAAGGTGAATCCCAACGCATTAAGTGACTCGGATCAGCTTTGATCCAAATCGCAAAATCAGATGGATGATTCTTCTCACTTTGATTCTTTAGATCGTCCCGTGTTTCTGAAAGTAAGTCATCAATAATACGACCTGATAGTTTACCGTAACTATCGTTTGTTTTAGCAAATTTTAGTGTATCAAAATAAACAGAACCGTTTTTGACATACGCCAATCCGTTGTCCAATATTTGTTGTACCATTTCGATCTGCTCGATAATATGTCCTGTTGCACGAGGTTCTATACTTGGCGAAAGCGTATTAAAAATGCGCATCATATCATGAAAACCACCTGTATAGTGTTGCACGACTTCCATCGGTTCGATCTGTTCCAATCGAGCTTTTTTGGAAATTTTATCTTCTGCCCCTATATCGGTATCGCCTTCTAAGTGTCCAACATCCGTGATATTCCTTACATAACGCACCTTGTAACCCGAATACATCAAATAACGGTAGATGATATCAAAATTCACAAAGGTTCGGCAGTTGCCTAAATGTACATCGCTGTAAACCGTTGGGCCACAGACATACATGCCCACTCGTCCTTCATTAATCGGTGTAAAAGCCTCCTTTTTTCGTGTCAAACTATTATGGAGGTGTATGGTATTTGTCATGTTGATTGTATTCTTTTTCGTATAAAATCAAATGGTGATTGAGGTCATCATTTGAATAAAGTTAACATATCCAAAATTAACGAGTTTTTCTGGATATTAGTTCTAAAGCTAACAAACTAATAATAATTGTATCACAGGCTTTAGCCTGTCAAGCCACTCTTAGACATTCTACAGCCTAAAGGCCGTTGTACGACTAACTCCTCGTCATGTTTTTCCAACCATAACGGAATAAGATAAACAAGCCAATAAAAATAAAGATAATATACTGGAACGGAATAAAGGTAATACCCAAGATTCGGAATTTGACCAAGAACCACATCACCGCCAAGGTCGTAAAAATCATCATCACTAAACCCGATAATTTATCGAAACCAGGAATGTACTCCATCGCCACGTTTTTACGAATAATAAAAAAGGTAACTACCATCGACACGACAGGTAAAATCTGGGTATAAACATCTGTTTGAAGAATGCTTCGACGCTCAAACAAAAATAGATAAATACTCAAGGTAATTGCAAAAATCCCTGGTACAGCGACCATAAAAATCAAAGCAGAATATAAGTATTTCCATGGTGTCAGATGTCCTTCGTTTTTACCTAAAATACCTGCTAAAATAGCAGTGATTGGAACGAGGATAAAATATGCCAATATCAAGAAAGGGTTATCGGATAGTAGATTGAAAAAATCTTGTAATGTCATGGTTTGGTGAATTAGTTATTGGTTATTAGTTTTATTTCGTTATAGCCTAAATAACCTTTTATTGATAGCTTATATCTTCGTTTAAAAATTCTATTTCTTCTTTGTTTAGAACTTCTATCAGTTGCTCTATTGCTTCGATTCCTTTTTCTACAATTTTTAACCAGTTTTTATCTTTAAGAATAGAATAATGGTTGTAATTATCATTTTTAGGTGGTTCATACTTGTCAAGTAAGTTATGCCAATTTTGAATTATCAATAATTCCTTTTCCGTAATCCAGTTATTTTCTAATGGAATTTTATAGTTATTATCTATCATTAGATCATCAAAATAACAACTAATAAATTCAATAAAAGACCAATGTGGGTTAGTATTTTTTTTATCCAACCACGATTTTTTTTGAAGTTCCAAGGATGTTAGTTCTTTCAAAGAACTCAACCATTCTTTTCTCCAAAGTTCCTTTTGTGTTTTTGACATTTATTTTTTATTTAACAAATGTTCGCTCAAAAACGGTCTCATTGCCACACGCATCGGTAACTATCAATTGGAAACGGTGCTCACCTCTAGTGGTTCGATCGTCAAAACGATGGGTGAGTAGATCTTTTTTAGCATCAAACTCCATCAAAATCCACTGATCGTTGATAGTGGCAGTATATTGTAAACCTGACACATTTCGTGCCGTAGGTATATTGTCGGTAATTTTGAACGACATTTGTCGATAGCCTCGCATATTAGAACTAAACCGTTTGGGTTCAATTTTGGGTGGCGTAGCATCTGCCATGATACAATAATCACCCAAATCTCGAACTTTATTTCGGAGCATTCCGTCTTTCCACTCGCCACCACAATTGGTGACCTGATTATCTTTTCCACACAGCGCAATAAAATAATTATCTAAGTTCTCCGTCGGCATTTGTTTGGGTCGAATTGCCAAATCAAAGTATTTATGGATGGGTACTTTCGCATGATGAATGTGGTGAACGGTCGAATAGACATCTTCCGACTCATCATAAGAAGCATCATATTTTAAATATAAATTTTCATACAATGCGCCTTTCGGCAAATACAAACGCATGGAGCCGTTATCAATCAAGTTTTCTTCATCATATTGCAGTAGATAATTGAAAATAGGAGATTCGACTTCATCCACATCGGCTCGTTTCACCCAAAACTCTAAAGTGGCGGTATTGCCATCCGTATCTTTGACCAACATTTTAATATGTTTCGCTTTATTTTTAGACAACGATACTACGCCAAAGTTACTTTGTTGCTGATAAATAGATTCCATAGTATTGCCTGGCAATTGATAGCAACGATTGAAATAGCTCTTTTTGGTGACCTGTTCTTCATAATCTAAATGGGCATTAATAAAACGGGTTTCGTCAAAGGAAAAAGTCTCAAATAAGGTATTGTACCAAAGCGAATCATTGTTGTACATATCTATGGAATAAACACCATTCCAATTACTGGTTCGGTTCATGTGATCGTAGGCTTTAAGCGCAAATCCTGTACGCCAAGCTCCCAACACCAACGTATCGCCTTTAATTCGATAAGTACTGCCTACTTTGCGGATGTTATAGGTTTTGGTTTGTGTGGTTTCTCTTTTTTTATTTAAAAAATAGACTTTGAGTTCGTGAAGTTTTGGAGCGATGTTATCTGTTATTTTCAAACCAAATAATAAAGGATTAATTGGTTTTTCAGTTTCAGTATCTCGAATTTCAAAATGTAAATGTGGGCCAAAAGAACGACCTGATAAGCCCATCCAGCCGATGATTGCTCCTTTTTCAAATGAAAATAAACCCCGTTCGACATTCAAATCTACTTCAAAAGTTTGGCGTTGATATTGAATGTTTTTCACATATGCATCTATCTCTTTCGGAAAACGATCTAGGTGTGCATACACGGAAGTGTAACCATTAGGATGTTGAATGTATAATACATTACCATAACCACCCGAACTGACTTTGATACGTGATACAAAGCCGTCCGCAATAGCGTATAATTCTTCTCCAATATTTCCGTCCCTTGATTTAATATCTATACCAGCATGAAAATGATTAGGGCGCAATTCTCCAAACGTTCCAGACAAATAAATCGCATGATTGACAGGTGAGCGGAAATAATCTTGTGGATATTCCATTACATGAAAGGTCGTAAATGAAAATAGACTAATTCCTAAACAACAAAGTAAAAAGAGGAAACGCATAAACTGGTTTGAATTTTTTTGAAAACTCATCTGGATTCGGAAAGGGCAAAATTATGGAATTTTTATGGTTTTTTTGGTTTATTCGTAGTACCGCTAAAATGAAACTACGAGTCGATTCAAAAAAAATTACGTTTCATTTATGTAATTTTTGTGATTGCTGCATCATGTAGGTATACATTCAAGAAAATCTAAAGCAGCGTATTATGAAAAAGAAAAATATCCAAATCGAAATACCACAACCTTGCCACGAAAAATGGAATGACATGACACCTGTTGAAAAAGGTAATTTCTGTATGTCTTGCCAAAAAGTAGTAGTAGATTTTACGAATCAATCCGATCGTGCTATTGGGCAGTTTTTTAAACAATCAAAGGGTGAGGTATGTGGACGTTTTCGACCGCATCAGTTGAACCGACCAATTCCATTAACGCAGACTGTTTCACCCTCTTATACTAAGGTAAGTGCAGCTTTGTTTTCAGGTTTGATGTTGACGGCGAGTGCAACAGCACAAACCAATCCGACGGTGGAGGTAACTGCACCACGACCTGTTGTTGAAACTCATATCACTGGTTTAGTAGGGGAAACAAAATCAGAAATCAATAAATTGACTCCACAACAAATCATAAAAGGGGTAGTAGTGGATGAGGACAACGGTGAACCAATCCTTTTTGGAAACGTGTCCTTATTTAATACTAAAAAAGAGTTCATTACAGGTTGCGAAACTGATTTTGATGGGAAATTTGAATTAATCATACCTGATGGGTATCTGGATAAAATAAATGAATTGTATTTAGAAGCTTCTTATATTGGCTACACCAGTACTAAAATCGAATACACTCTTTTTTCTGAAAATATGGAAGTTAGATTATCAAATGCCATTATAATGGGGGAGTTGGTAACAATTGGCTTAATTGTACCTTATTATCAATACGACAGAACCCTTTGGCAGTCAGGTCGTCGATTATGGGACAGATTAAAATACGACAATCCTATCAAGAACTGGATTGAAAATCGACGAGCACGAAAAGCCGCAAAGGCTAAAGAAAAAGCTATTCAGCAAGAACAGAATACTATACCAGTTGAAACGAACCATCATTACGAAAAGCTAGGAAAAGTATACATTCAAAATCCTGAAGATGCTGCTTTTAATATAGTTCGTGTTTCTCCAAATCCTTTTCAAACAGATATTACTTTGAATATTGAAATGATAGATGCTGGACAATTAATGATCTATTTATTTACAGAAAATGGACAGCAAGTCTTTAATCATTCTGAAAAATTAGAAAAAGGTATTCAATCAATACAACTAGATGTTTCGACTTCTAATTTAGTCGCTGGTACATACATTTTGAATGTTTTCCA
>JAHDFQ010000001.1:55894-67931 GCA_020628085.1 Saprospiraceae bacterium | reverse complement strand
CTATTTATTCACCACTAAAATTTTTGATTATGAAAACTTTACAACGAAGTATTCGGATGGGATTACTATGTCTCATCGCACTATTATTATCTAATACTTTGGTCGCTCAAACGAGTTTGAAAGGCAACGTCACCGACGAATCCAATGGAGAACCAATCCTGTTTGGGAATGTGGCATTGTTACAAAATGGAATATTAATAATTGGTGTAGAAACCGATTTTGATGGTAATTATAACATCACTAACATTGACCCTGGTACATACGATGTAGAAGTGAGTTATGTGGGGTATAGTCCGCAAAGAGTGGAAGGCGTTATTGTTTATGAGGACAAAGTAAATAGGTTAGATATTCAGCTAGGTGCTGGAATCAACCTAACGGAAGTTGTCGTAGTAGAATATAATATTCCGCTAATTGATATAGATAATACCACACAAGGTGGAATTGTAACTTCTAATCAAATTAGAACGTTACCGACCAAAAATATTAATGGTTTGGCAGCGAGAACTGCGGGCGTAGGTTCAGTTGATAATGGTAAGAATTTAACCGTTCGAGGTGGTCGATCTAGTTCAACAGATTATTATGTAGACGGAATTAGAGTGCGATCTAATAATCTTCCTCCTAATGCAATGATTGAAGAAGTAGAAGAATTACAATTACAAGAAGCCGCAGGACAACTTACTGCTGGCGAATGGAAAGATTTAGACAATTGGTCGTTTTGGAATGATCTATCTAAAAATACGGATTATAATAAATATCAAAAACACTGGTCATTTTTTCCACAAAATCGTTATGCGGTTCAAATATCAGGAGCACAAAAACAAGCCGTTTCTGATGCCACTGTTTATTTATTAGATAAAGACGGGCAAACTATTTGGCAGACGAAAACCGATAACAAAGGACGAGCAGAGCTATGGACAGGTATCTTTGGTGGCTCGGAACAAGTGGAACGACTGAAAATCGAATCGGGTGATTATCAAATGACAACCCAAAATATCCGTCTTTTCACCGAAGCTGGTATTAATCATTATACGATTCCTGTGGCTTGTGAGCAAACTCCTATTTTGGACTTGATGTTTGCAGTAGATGCAACGGGATCAATGAGCGATGAAATTGAGTTTTTAAAAGCAGAATTGAGTGATGTTCTAAAACGGGTTGGTGAAGAAAACCCTGATTTGAGTATTCGAACAAGTGCTGTTTTTTATCGAGATCGAGATCATGATCCTGCTATTCAGGTCGAGGTATCACCTTTTTCAGATAATCCAAGTGAAATTTTAAAATTTATTAGTACTCAAAAAGCGGTGGGTGGAAATTCAACACCCGAAGCAGTAGATTTGGGGTTGGAAGCCGCTTTACAGCAAACATGGAGTCCAAGAGCAGTAAGCCGAATCTTATTTTTGATTTTGGATGCACCGCCACATCACAACGATGCGTCTAATGCTTCTATTCAAAAAAGTATTCAACAAGCCGCCGAACAGGGCATAAAAATCATTCCTGTATCAGCGAGTGGTATTGATAAAAGTACCGAGTTTTTGATGAAATATTTTTCAATCATTACCAATAGTACCTATACTTTTTTGACCGATCATAGTGGCATTGGAGATAAACATTTGAAGCCAACAGCTAAATCTTATAATGTAGAAACACTTAATGAATTGATGCTTCGCTTGATTTTGGAAAATACTGAAGTAAAAACTTGTGATCCAGATATTGCTGTGACAGCCGAAGAACAGCTTGCTTTGTTTGATGCTTCGTTTTATCAGAAAGATAAGAACTTAGCAAAAGCGATCAAGATTTATCCGAACCCTGCTCAAAATGATGTAAACATTGATTTGAATACCGATGTTGATGGCATTCAACTGTATGACAAAAAAGGGCAGTTACTACGAACGCTGACCAATGTACCACAAAGCAATACACTGCACAATATTCAGGACTTACCTTCTGGAACGTATATATTGAGTTTTATAAAAGATGGGAGTGTAGCAAGTAAAAAACTGGTGGTGGCAAGGGATTAAATTAGTCCTAGCGAAGAGGTGACTTGAAGTCACCTCTTCGCTTAGGTCATCAACTCTGAACAGCACCTTGCGGCAACGTAATTAAGGTTTCCTCAATACGTCGTTTATTCACTGACTCAACTTTGAATTGGTACGCGTCGTATTCGATGATTTCGCCTTTTTTGTGTATTTCTCCTTAGCTAAAAGTATTTGTTGTACATGATGAAATAGTTAATTATTTATCACTATAAAATAAATAATTCATTACTAAGTTCAAAGGTAGTATTTATAAAACTTTAACTAAAACTCTAGCATTTATGAAAAAAAATGAATTATCCAAGCCAAAAACAAGAAGAGAAATAGCCAGCGAATTAGGTATTTCATATACTACATTTTGGCGAATTCTAAAAAAAAAAGAAAATTAGCTTACCAAAAGGATTACTTTTCCCCATTCATCAGAAAAAAATTTACGCTGCAATTCTTGAGTCTGAAATAGAATGATAGTATTTGGTAACAAATACAATACATTGGAATAAAATGAAATAACATGGAACAAAGAACTTTTATAAATTTGAAATTAAGTTTTGTACACTACTTTGTGGGCTTTTCTGAAACCACATAAAAAAGAAGTAAGATAAATTTAAATTCAATATTATGAAAAACAAACATTTTTTTATTCCAATCTTTCTTTTCTTAATAGGAGGGATTTTTTTATTGTACTCATGTAACAAAACTGATTCTTTTTTAAATAACGAACTGGAAGTCACAAGTAATGAGGAACTTGACATCTATGAAAAATCACCAAATTCAAAAGATGATTTAATTGATATGTTTGTCAATTTAACCGAAAAGGAAATAACCAACCTTGAATTTGATCTTGTGGAAGTATTAAAGAAAGAATTGAACAGTACCGAAAAAGAAGACATTGTAATTCAAAGAATTGCTAAGAATTATTCTGATGAAGGTAGCAAAAAAGCAAGTATGCTGTTTAGTGATTTTAACGAAATTACGAAAACTTCTTTTTTCGATGCATCCGATGCAAAGGTAACGGAATTCATGAAAAATTATAAACCTCTAATTCCACTTAGTATTGACTGTATCTTTTGTACAGCTGTTGAGTCTTGTAATGAACAATCAGACTTTGTATATTATAGAGTGAGTAGAGAGGTGAATTATCCGATAGTTAGCCGTGATTGCAATAGATCAAAAGGATCTGACGATTGTGATAATTCATATGATTGGATTCCACCATCTAATGTTTATGATAACCCACAAAATTTCGACCTTGTAAGCTATACTCAAAATTCTGTTTATAGGTTTATAATGAAACCAGGGTTTAGTGGTTTTAGAAGACAAAATTCAGATAAATTATCAACATTTCTTGGGAACAGACATGAATTAGCTATGCTTTTTGGTTAGCCCCTATCCTTTTGTGTACAAGATGATTGGATAAGTGCTACTAAATTTGGGTATCTTTACAGAAGTGATGATCCTAAATAGAAATCTTTAGTAGAAAGTAAATTTGATTGACACCTCAGTTTATAACTATAAAATTATAAACTAAGGTGTCTTAAAAAACATATAAACTGATGGATAAGTCGTTTAAAATCCAACCAAAGGATGAGAATGAAACCAACAATAATCCACGTAGACTAGTACAGTTTCTTTACTGTTTAGTTAGTATAGCTATACTTATATCAGGATTAATTTGGCTGTTCTTAATTTTATGGGACATAATAGATAAGGGAAGACTGCCGATTCAAACAGATCCTAGATTTATAAAAGGTTGGAAACTAACAATAGGAAGTATTGGTCTTCTTGGAATGTTTTATGGTAGTATATTTTGGGGGATTTCAACGATAATCCTTTACTTTACCAAAGAACTAAAGTTTAATTTAACAGCTTTTAAGCTAGGAATCACCGCAATAATAATAAACGCTTTACTTTTTTACTTTATATTTTTTAGTGAATTAGGAAAATGGATACTAGACTGAATCTAATTTTGCACCGCACCCAACGGGGATTTTATTTATTATACAGTTAGAAGAGAGGCGAATTTTCCTATTGTAAGTTTAGAATGTAATAAACAGGAAGGTACATCAGATTGTGATAACTCATATGATTGGGTTGCTCCACCATTTGTTTATAATAATCCAAGTAACTATGATCTGATAGGCTATACGGAAAATGTAATATATAGGCTTATAATGCCTGCTGGTTTTAGTGGTTTTAGAAGACCAAACTCCCAAAGATTATCTACTTTTCTTGGCGAAAGACATGAAGGTGCAATGATACTAGGTTGGATTACGTCTGTTTGTCCACAAGAAAATTGGATGGCAGCCACTAAGTTAGGATTTCTTTATAGAAATAACAATCCAAAACCAAAATAGAATTGTCAAGTCAATTAAAATAACATGAAACATCTCTATCAGATATTATGAATAATAACATCTGATAGAGATGTAAAAAAAACAATATGATGTTAATGATTATAATATTTGCGCTCCTATTATTTACTGTTTTTTTTAGGTTGAATATTTTATATCATGCCTATATAACTTTAGAAAGACTTCCACATTTTAAAGATAGTCTAGTTAGCAGAAAAGTAATCTTTTTTGATTCTAGTAATGATATGACTATACTTTTATTCAGCCATTTTTTTAATCCAGTTTTAATTTTAATTGGTCTAATAGTCGCTTTTTATTATCATAAAAAAGAACATAAGAAAAAAATTATTTTTGGATTGATTCTATTTTCTATTATTGAACTTGTGATAAGGATTCCCCAATACTACCAATATATTATGTTCGATTAAAATATTGTCAACCTTGCACCGCCCCCAACGGCAACGTAATTAAAATTTCTTCAATACGGCGTTTATTCACTGACTCAACTTTGAATTGGTAAGCGTCGTATTCGATGATTTCACCTTTTTTGGGAATAAAACCTTTGATTTCTAATAATAAACCTGCGACTGAATCGGCATCACCTTTTACGTTATCAAAGGTAGAAGTATCAACTCCAATAACCCGACAGACGTCATTCAACAGGGTTTTGCCTTCAAAAATATAATTTTGGTCATCAATCTTACGATATTCGAGTTCGGCTTCGTCGTCAAATTCATCACGAATTTCACCAATAATTTCTTCCATAATATCTTCTAAGGTCACGATGCCTGCACTGCCACCGTACTCGTCCACCACAATTGCCATGTGTAGGCGTTGCTGTTGAAATTCTTTCAGTAAATCATCAATTTTTTTGGCCTCTGGTACATAAAAAATATTGGTTCGAATAAGCGATTGCCATTCAAAATCTTCTTTTTCATGTAAATGCAAGAGCAAATCCTTGATGTATAAAATCCCTGTTACATTATCGAAACTTTCGTCATAAACGGGAATTCTGGAATAGCCTGCTTCTCGAATCGTTTTTATCAATTCTGGGTAGGTGATCCGAAAATCTACTGCCACGACGTCTACTCTCGAACACATGATTTGTTTGACGGCAACGTCTCCAAATTTGACAATTCCTTTCAAAATATCACCGTCCGCTTTGGCATGTTTTTGATCCTTTACAGCAATGTCAATCGCATCATCAATTTCTTCTCGGCTAGTCGTTTGTCCGTTTTGATTGCGTTGATTGAGTCGGTTTTCTATAATTTTTGTTCCCTTTACTAAAATACTACTTAATGGTGTAAAGAGTCGCATCAAAATCGTCAGGGTTCGAGACATGATTTTTGATAACTGCACATTATTCATCCTTGCATATACTTTTGGCATAACCTCCCCAAAAAGTACCAATAAAAAAGTGACGAAAATAACGGTAATCCCAAAGTGAATCACGTTGGAAAAAACAGAAATATAAGTACTGTTCGTATTATTGAATAAAGACAAAATACTAGCTGCCCAAGCATCACAAGTCGCTTCGCTTATCAATGAACCAATAATTAAATCCGATACGAGTACAATACCAATATTGATAAAATTATTACTAATTAAAATGGTGGCTAATAAATAACGAGGATATTCTTTGAGAGCAATAATGCGCTGTGCAGCGGGGGAGTTTTCGGCTTCTAAATCTTTAACATCATTAGGAGTCAACGAAAAAAAAGCAATTTCTGAACCAGAAATAAGGGCGGATGCCATTAATAATAAAATGACAAATAAGATAGAAAAAACTATACCTATGGTTGTAATCGCCAAAATAGGTGTTGCTGAAAGAAAAGATATGAGAAGTTCGGGTTCGGGTTCCAATGATTGAAGTTCTATTCTAAAATGTTTTTTGTACAGGGTACATAATTACAAAGTGAGAAAAGTATGCCAAATTAAAAATCCTTATGCTTTATTTGGAGTTTAAAACATAAGGATTTTGTATCATTTTAAAACGGTAAATCGTCGTCGGCTGATTCCACTACATTGGGTGTATTAGAAACAGGATTGGCATTTTGACCACCGCTACTCATAACCTGTGGAGGTGCATTTTCGGCAGTTGGCATGGGTGATGAATAGCCACCTGAGTTTTCACGGCGTTCCAACGAACGGAACATAGCAGCAACTACTTCGGTGATATATTTATCATTTCCATCCTTGTCTTGATATTTACGGTGCGTTAGCTTTCCTTCCAGATAAACCAACGACCCTTTTTTGAGCTGTGACTCTGCACGATCTGCTAAAGATCGCCAACAAACGACATCATGCCATTCTGTATTTTTTTGCCACTCGCCATTTTTATCTTTATAATTTTCATTGGTTGCTATAGAAAATTTAGCCACGGCAATACCGCTTTCTAAACGTCGTACTTCTGGGTCACGACCGAGGTTACCAATGAAGGTTACTTTATTTAACATATATACAGTTTTTGAAATGTTTTTTTATTAAAAGTCTTTTAGGATACACTTATTGAAAAGCTACTTACAAACGAGCCAAAACAGTTTTATTTCCTTTTACTTTTTGACCCATTTCAATTTCTAACTTAGCGTCAAGCGGTAAATATAAGTCAACACGAGAACCAAATTTAATGAATCCCATATCTGTTCCTTGCTCCACGGTGTCTCCTACTTCTAGGTAATTAACAATTCGTTTCGCCATCGCTCCAGCAATTTGACGCAATAAAATTTCTTCTTCTCCATTATCAATCACCACCGTCGTACGTTCATTTTCGGTAGATGATTTTGGATGCCAAGCCACTAAGTATTTCCCTGGATGGTATTTAAAATAGTTGACCGTTCCGCTAATTGGATTTCGATTGACATGCACGTTTGTTGGACTCATAAAAATAGAAACTTGTAAACGCTTATCGCCAAAATATTCATCCTCTTGTGTCTCTTCAATGACTACAATTTTACCATCCGCAGGTGCATAGATCACATTATCGTCGGCAATGAGAATCTCTCTTTTAGGATTACGAAAAAACTGTAATACTGCCAAAAATAGAATAACAGAAAGCAAACCAACCAGCAAAGCAGCCGATGGCGCTTTATAGGAAATGAGTACATTTACCAATACCAAAAACAGAACAACTGCCGTCAGTATTTTATACCCTTCCTTGTGTATTTTAAATTTCATAATTTATAACTTCAAAAAACATACGTCATGATAGACATCGACAAATAAAATATTTGTCTTTTGACTAAAACCAATCTGCTCAAATCCTTGTTCAACAAGGCTATTCAACAACTACTAACAATATCAATTGCAATTACTTTAAACCCACAATTTGATAGTATGAGATTTGTATAGACCTATATTATATAAATGACAAGCCTATACCACCTACAAAAATAGAGAATTGTAGGCATAATAATAACATCTTTTTGTACAAAAGTGTTGTATAATCCCATTTAATGACACATTTTTTATACCAAACCTATACTTCGAGCGATGTTCATAGATTAAATCTTACATCTCGTTAGTATATTATTTTAACACATAAAATAAATTAATAATAACTTCGGTCTGATAATTGCACTATGTATTAAAAATATCCTCAATTTTTACACATGCTGAAATTATTATCTCTTGCAGTTGCTTTTTTAGTGGTACTACCCAACACTTGGTCATCTCAAAGATGGGTATTAGAATCCAAATCAGCCACAGCACTCAACACCGTCACTTTATATCCTGATAGCTCTTTTTTTAAACATTCCAACCATTTTTTTGAGGAAGGAACACTCTTTGAAGTCTTAGACGAAACCATCGAAGAACATGAAGACAGTGGTCAAGACCAGAAATTCAAATGGTATAAAGTCAAGACCAATACGGGTCGAGTAGGTTGGGTTTTTGGCGAAGGCCTGGCCGTTATTGTTCCCGATTATTCAGTCGATCAGCAGATTCAAAAATATCATAAGCGAAAGATTCAGTTGACAAGTGGTTTTGAAAATGCTTTGATGTGGGTGGCTGCCATACAAGGACGAGATAATTTTCACCAACAGGATTATCTGAATCCTATCTATAATGAGTATTATCTAGTCATTACGAATCAATTTGGAAAGTCGGTACACATCAATATTTCGGGTGTCAATGCACGTGGACAAAGTCAATTAACGAATTTTGATTTAGTGGACGTCAATCAAGATCAAACCCCTGATATTGTTGTACAAACCATCAGTTCTTCTAATGAAAACGATCTACAACATCGAAACCTAGAAATATATAGTACACAAGCAGGAACGCTGATGAAAGTCCTCGAGGAACGCTTAACACTAACTTACGAGGACGATCTCAAATCTCCTGCTTTAAGTAAATCGATCGAAATAGAAGAAGGCATTATTCGTGTAGAATATGTCGATTATCTATTGTGTGAAGATTATCAGCAACCCATTTCCGTGCAAGCCATTGGTAACGATATGGAACGCTGTATGGAGTATGTCACTTATTCTTACATATGGAATCCTCGTAAAAAACAGTTTGAGACACTTTATGATGAATCCCGAACCACTGTAAAAGGTAGTTCTACATATGAAACCTATTTAAAAGAATACCCTGCCTCCAGTTCTGGTAGTTTGACTAAAGTTAGTCTTAATGAACGCCTAAAAGTTATCAAGCATTTTGAAAAAATGACCTTGCATGGCACTCAAAAGAAATATGAAAATTACTGTTTGGTTCAAACTTCAAATGGGGCATTAGGCTATATTCCTGCCAACTATATTCGTTTTGGACAATACGCACATGCGCCTATTTTAGAAGCCTATTATCAACAAGCACCTCTGGTTAAAAATACATGGACTTATCCGTTTGAATTTATCAAGATGGAAGTAATGAAATTGGCAAGGAAATAATATTTTATACGACTAATCAAATGGTGACTAAAGTCGTCATTTGAATGTATATAAAACAACTTACCGCCTATACCTCGTTTTCTTTTTTCGCCTACTTTTCCCAACTCGCTCATTATTCCGAATCACTACTTTTTTCTTAATGATTTGCTGCTTGTTAAACCGTTTTTTCTCACCAATCAATTTTTCAATTAAATCCTCCCGTTCCATATTGGTGAGTTTCTGACGGATTTCGTGGTAGTTTTCTTTTTTATGCCAAAAGAAAAATAAGTGCTGCTGTTTTTTCTCTTTCGGTGAACGAGCCGTATATATCGGTCGAAGGGTGTATGGGTGTACACCTGTATAATACGCAATTGTTGCTACGGTCATTGGAGTCGGTGTAAAGTCCTGTACTTGTTCTAGCTTAAACCCCATATCTTTGGTCTCGGCAGCTAAATTCGCCATATCTTCCGCTTCTGATCCTGGATGACTGCTAATAAAATACGGAATCAAAGGTTGATTCAAACCATGCTTTTTATTGATTTTATCGTACTTCTTTTTAAACTCATGAAAATGCTTAAACGATGGTTTCCGCATCATTTTAAGCGTATTATCAGACGTATGTTCTGGCGCAACTTTTAGGCGTCCACTGACATGGCAAGTGACCACTTGTTCCATGTATTCATCTAAGCTACCATCATTATTTTTGTTGTAAGAATCCACCAACAGATCATAACGAATACCACTACCCACAAACGCTTTTTTGACTTTCGGATTGGCATCTACTTTTTTATATAATTCCGTCATGGGTTTATGACTCGTATCCAAATTGCTACATACCACAGGATGAATACAGGACGGTGCTACACAACGATCACAGATGGATTGCACCTTGCCTTTCATACGGTACATATTGGCAGATGGGCCACCTAAATCACTAATGTATCCCTTGAAATCGGGCATTTCCGTTACCTTTTCTACTTCTTTCAAAATAGATTCTTCTGAACGACTGGCGATAAATTTCCCTTGATGTGCTGAAATGGTACAAAAGCTACATCCACCAAAACAACCTCGGTGCATGTTGATCGAAAAACGGATCATTTCATACGCAGGAATAGAACCCCGTTTCTTATATTTTGGATGCGGTAAACGAGTGTAAGGCAAATCAAAAGACGTATCAATTTCCTTTTCCGTCATGGGTGGATAAGGTGGATTAATCACCAAATTATAATCTCCTGATTTTTGCAAAATTCGTTTGGCATTAACTTTATTGGATTCTTGCTCAATGTGTTTGAAGTTTTGAGCAAAAGCAATTTTATCACGCAAACACTTTTCGTGTGAATTGAGCCAGATATCTTCCCAATTTCTGTTAACTGGAATTTTCTCGTCCACTTTTCTCAGAATCGCCGTCTGTGGAACGGTATCTATAGATTTAAAGGGAACGCCTTTCAGCAACAAACGCATAATTTCTCGTAAAGGCATTTCACCCATTCCATACACGAGCATATCTGCACCACTCATTTGCAAAATATTCTCAAACAGTCGATCCTCCCAATAATCATAATGCGTCACTCGACGCAGCGACGCTTCAATCCCACCAATTAAAATTGGAACATCAGGATATAGTTTTTTTAGTATTTTGGAATATTCAACCGTTGCATAATCAGGGCGAAAACCTGCTGTACCGCCAGGCGTATACGCATCCGTAGAACGACGACGTTTAGATGCCGTATAATGGTTGACCATTGAATCCATACACCCAGCCGTGATTCCAAAAAATAGTCTGGGTTTACCCATTTTCTTAAAATCACGCAAATCGTCCTTCCAGTTAGGTTGTGGAATAACTCCAATCTTCAAACCTTCGCTCTCAATGATTCGTCCAATGACGGCTGTTCCAAAAGCTGGATGATCGACATAGGCATCTCCCGAAATTAGAATAACATCCAATTCACCCCAACCTCGTTTTTCTACTTCTTTTTTTGTGATAGGCAACCAATCTGTGATCGGTCTATTCTCGTCCATCATGTTTTACGGATTCTAATGTACTAAAGCTACTTCACCATTTATTTTAATGATATCAAACATACAGTGCGTAACTCAATGAACAACAAAGATATATATTTATTGTTGGCGAGGCTTTGAGTTTATATAATGAATGTACACATTCATGTCAAAATAGCTGAATTGACAAAAAACGTCTTATTTATATTAACAACTGTTAACACTTTTTAACATTTGTCGAGAAAATCCAAGCACTAGACGAGCAAAATGGATTTCATTCTTTTCTTTTTGGATATTGATTAAACAATAAAGCAATGAAAATTAAACTATCAAAAGGTTTAAATAAGTAGAACAATCAATAGCGTCAGGGCTATCAATCCTACCGAGGCAATTCTACTTGCTACCACCATAAATATGGTGTGTTTAATTTTATTTACAAAATCGTATCATAGCCTTTAGGCTGTAAATATTTAACAATGAGCGACTTGACAGCCTAAAGGCTGTGATACAAATTGCAATATACTTTCGTTACGCTGTAATAAATGATATAAAACAAAATAGATTTTAGGAATAACACTCTATTCTGACGTAGAATATATTATCATTCTCAAAAGAAAAAATAAACCTATGCAAGAATTATTGCAGGCAGCTTTAAGTGCCAACAACATCGTCTATACCACTCTCCTAATCGTGGTACTCCTCTATTGGTGTACCGTGATTATCGGAGCATTAGATGTCAATAGTTTTGATATTGACGTAGATGTAGATGCTGACGTTGATATGGACGTTGATA
>JAHDFQ010000001.1:27996-55794 GCA_020628085.1 Saprospiraceae bacterium | reverse complement strand
AATAGTTTTGATATTGACGTAGATGTAGATGCTGACGTTGATATGGACGTTGATACAGATGGAGATATACACACCACAGGTTGGCTAATGGATACATTAAGTTTTCTCAATTTTGGTAAAATACCATTTATGGTATTGTTCACATTCATCGTATTGTTTGCTTGGTCAGGATCAATTTTAGCGAATTACTATTTGGGAAATGGAACACTATTTTTTGCATTTGCCATTTTAATTCCTAATCTATTTATGAGTTTAATCTTAACAAAAATAATTACTACACCATTGATTCCCGTTTTTAAAGATGTCAATACAGACGAAGAAAAAGTGGAGTATATCGGAATGCCTTGCGAAGTCATTTACGATGCTACTTTTGAGAAAATGGGTCAAGCAGAAGTCTTATTTAAAAGTAGTAACTTACGAATAAACGTCAAAACGGACAAAAATGATAAAATCATCAAAAGAGGTCAAAAAGCACTTATCATAGATCGAGTGGACGACCATTTTATTATTCAAAAATCGAAATAAATTAGCATTGTTTAACTATTCTTAATCAAAGAATTAAAACCTTAAAATATGATAGAAACAACCTTATTAGTGATTGTAGCTTTTGTTGCCATTGTTCTTCTTGGTATCGTTGCAATGATCTTTTCTTTTTATAAAAAAGTACCGCAAGGTCAAGCCTTAGTACGAACGGGCTGGGGTGGTCCAAAAGTCGTATATGACAAAGGAATATTTGTCATTCCAGTCATTCACATGGTTGAACAGATGGATTTGTCTGTCAAAACGATTGAAATCAGTCGAATGAAAAATGATGGACTAATCTGTAAAGATAATCTGCGAGCAGATATTAAAGTCGTCTTTTTTATTCGGGTCAACAAACAAGCTGATGATATTTTTACTGTCGCTCAAACGATTGGTTGTGTTCGAGGATCTGATCCTCAAACCTTACATCAATTGTTTGAAGCCAAATTTTCAGAAGCACTTAAAACAGTTGGTAAACGATTCGATTTTTCTGAATTATACGACTCTAGATTGAGGTTTCGACAAGAAATTGTGGAAATCGTAGCCAAAGGTTTAAACGGTTATATTTTGGATGATTGTGCGATTGATTATCTGGAACAAACCCCCTTAAGTTATCTTAGTGAAGATAATATTTTGGATTCAGAAGGTATCAAAAAAATTACAGAATTAACAGCTACTCAAAAAGTAAAAGCCAACTTTTTCCGTAGAGAAGAAGAAAAAACGATCAAAGAACAAAACGTCGAAGCGCAAGAAGCGATTTTGGAATACGAGCGTCAGCTGGCTGAAAAAGAAGAGCGTCAAAAGCGTGAAATTGCCAACATTAAAGCCCGTGAAGGAGCAGAAATTGCCAAAATCAACGAAGAAGAACGACTTCGTTCTGAAATGGTACGCATTCGTACCGAAGAAGAACTACAAATTGCAGAAGAAAATAAATTGCGTCAAATCATTGTAGCTGCTAAAAATAAAGAACGTACCGAAGCTGTCGAAAATGAGCGCGTAGATAAAGAACGTCTATTGGAAGTAACTGAAAAGGACAAGATTGTTACCTTAGCGGAAATCGAAAAAGAGCGTGCCATTGAGCTGGAACGTAAAAATATCCAAGACGTGATTAAAGACCGAATTATGGTCGAAAAGAAAGTGGTGGAAGAAGAGGAGAAGATCAAAGATACTAGAGAAATTGCAACCGCAGATCGTGCAAGAAAAGTGGCTATTATCAAAGCAGAGGAAGAAGGAGATGCAACGATTATTCAGCAGCAAAAATTGGCAGAAGCAGAAAAATTAGCCTCTGAAATACAAGCGCTCAAATTAAATATTGATGCAGAAGCAGAAATGAATGCCGCTGAAAAAGAAGCCGAAGCTCGCAAAATCAGAGCCGAAGCTAAAGCTGCCGAAGAAGCGACGATTGGTTTATCAGAAGCACAAGTAATCGAAGCCAAAGCACAAGCCAAAGAGCGTGAAGGATCACTCGAAGCAGTTGTAATTGAGAAAAAAGCAATTGCAGAAGCAAAAGGAATAGAAGCAAGAGCAGAAGCACTGAAAAAGCAGGGTATTGCAGAAGCAGAAGTGCTGCAAGAAAGAGGTTTAGCGGAAGCGAAAGCTACATCTGAATTAGGATCAGCAGAGGCAAATGTTTTAGAGCAAAAATTGGTAGCAGAAGCCAAAGGCGTAGAGCAAAAAGCATTGGCGATGAAAAAGCTCGACGGTGTGGGTAAAGAACACGAAGAGTTTAAGTTGAAACTGGAAAAAGAGAAAGAAGTCGAATTAGCGAACATTGATATTCAAGCGAAGATCGCCGAAGCGCAAGCACTTGTCTTAGCAGAAGCTTTCAAACAAGCCAATATTGACATCGTCGGTGGCGAACAAACTTTTGTGGACAACATCATGAAGGCTATCAATCGAGGAAAATCCGTTGACCGAATGCTCAATAACAGTACTCATTTAACGGACTTAAAAAATGGTTTTCTAAACAGCAACGGATCAGGTGGTGGTCTCTTTAGCAAAATCAAATACTTGATTGGCAAAGCAGGCATCAACTCCGAAGACCTTAAAAATCTGACGATCTCTGCCTTGTTGTTACGCCTGTATAACAACTCTACCGAAGACTCCGAAAAGGATATGATTGACGGACTTATCAAGAACGTCAAAAAACTCCGCATCGGCGAACAAATGGTGAAAGGGTTGTTGTAAAAATAATCTGTGATATAAGTCTTATTCGTAGTCCCAAGTTAAGTGGACTACGAATCTAGATGTTGACAATCCTCTACCTTTGGCATCTCCTTTGAAAAGGAGAACTTTATCCATTTTAGAAGTAGAGTGCTTAATGTAGCCGATTGACTCAAGGCATAATGACTGTCGAAAAAAGTAATTTCCAAAGAGATGAAAGAGTGATTCCGTAGGATAAATGTCCTGTAAACATTTAAGCGAATGAACCACTAGTGGACGGGTTAGCCAAACGGTTGTGAAATTTTACTTTATTTTACCACAGTGAAACCTTTTAGACTGGTCTTAGCCATTTTAGTGAAAACGAGAATAATAATCCGTTAAAAATTCCATACTGTTTGAGCGAAGCGAGTTTATGGAATTTAGGATTTTATTTTTGTTTAAGCGTTAAGAAATGGGTACAACCTTGATTTTTGCTTCTTTGTATCAAGACAAAGAAGAAAGAGAATAAATTTGAAAACGAGAATTCAAATGCCCATAAAAATACTAATCGTAAGCGACTACCGAGACCCCGTTTCTACCCGACCCGAAGCACACGCTATCATCGGATTAGCCAAACGAGGACTCGACATACACGTAATGACCTTTGAAAATACACCGTACCAGCAACAGTTCGAGAAAGTAGGGATTACCATTATTCCCTTTCATCCAGAGAAAAAGTTCGATATAAAAGCCATTCGCTTTATGCGAAAAATGATTAAAGAAGAAGGCTATCAAATCGCACATTTTTTCAACAGTCGAGCTAGTATCAACGGCATCCAAGCCACACGAGGTTTGGACGTAAAAATTGTATTGTACCGAGGATTTGCAGGACACGTCCACTGGTACGATCCAACCAATTATTTGAAATATTTACACCCAAGAGTATCCAAAATCATGTGCATTGCCAAAGCACCAGCCGATCATATTCGAGCGCAACGCTTCTTCAACCCAGATAAACTGGAAGTCATTCATAAAGGGCACGATCCTGCTTGGTACGAAGGTTATGGACCGATTGATGTACAAGAAATTGGAATACCCAAAGATGTATTTACTGTCGTTCATGTTTCCAATGTACGCCCCATGAAAGGCATTCCGTATTTACTGAAAAGTAGCTATTATTTGCCCAAAGGATTACCGATACACTATATTTTTATAGGAAAAGGAATGGACGATCCCGAACTACAAAAATTGATAAACGAAAGCCCATACAAGGAAAATATCCATTGTCTCGGCTTCAGAAAAGATGTACTTAATATCGTAAAAGCAAGTAACACATTTTGTCTATCGTCTCTTTGGGGCGAGTCAATCAACAAAGCCACCATCGAAGCCATGTCGCTCGGTACAACGCCAATTATTACAGACATTGCAGGCAATAAAATACTCGTAGAACACGGCAAAAGCGGCTTAGTAGTTCCCACAAAAGACCCAAAAGCCATCGCTGATGCTATTTTAAAATTATACCAAAATCCCAAACTCAATGAACAAATGGGCATCAACGCCAAACACCGAATGCAGACGGTTTTGCATATAGATAAAACGGTGGAAAAGATGAAAATCATGTACGAAAAGTTAGTTGGATAACGTGTTCATGTGTGCAGGTGTTCGTGTGTTCACGTGCTTCTTTGAGCGACTTCGACTTTAAATTAAGTGTAAAAACAGATTTCACATAACCGTCGAAAAAAGCAATTTCCAAAGAGAAAAATCCGTAAACGATTGTGAAATTTTGCTTTCCAAGAAATAGCAGAATACAAAAAGAAAAAGTAGAAAACCAAAGCAATAGATAGTAGACCCAAAAACAAGCAAAGCAAAAGAGCACTTAGAAGGATTTTTCAAGCTAGCGTGCTAAATCAAAAAACAGAAACCAAAATAAACAAGAAGAATCGAGCCTTTGAAAATTGCGATTCGACTAGATTTTTGGTTCTTTTCATCAATGGAAAAGAACAAAGAAAGAACAGAAAAAATCACTCAACATGACATCAACTAACCAAGACAATATACAACTCGAAAGTGGCACTTACGAAATCATCCGTAACCGCCTCGAAAAGCAAGCAACGGACTTACAAAACCGATTGCAACAACTCAACCTTGCCCGAAAAGAAGTATTCGGTGCAATCGAAACTCAATTGATCGCCAACGACCGTATCAATACTCAAAACTATTGCACAGCAAGAGACATTGTAGCTATCGGCAACCAATGTGTATTTGGCTACAATGTACACGTGGGCTTACGGTCGGGAATCCAATTGAAAGACGTATTTAGTATTTATGAATTTGATAAAAACACCTTTCAAGAAGTTGGTTTAAAAGCATTGGAAGACGAAAAATTCCAAACGGATTTTCAGAATCTATACCGCTATTATAAAAATGCTTATTTCGCCCGATTTACCCAAATTGGATCATATTTATACATGGTGTTTCACCTCAATCAAGAAACCAATGATTTTAAGTCGTTTAAATGGCTCATCACCGATCAAGGATTAGAATATTCAGATAACCGTTCCGATCACGAAGTTGTTTTTCCGAATCAATATGAGTTCAAATGGCAGCGTGCTAGCCGTGATGTACATCGTAAAGGAACACACCCGCACGTTTCTATCTTAGATCGAGTTTTTGTAGAAACCGTCGGCGGAGATTTGACTATCAAAATCGAGGACAACACCAATGACGGATTGGGGGTTTACCAAGAAGAAGTCGAATATCAAGATCAAACGCTCGACGATGCTGAGTATTTTTATGCCGACTTAGGCAATTTAATTGTACTTAAAATTAGACCGTACCAAGAGGACTACCGCTACTTCGTGTACAACGAAAAAATGCAGGAAGTCAAGCGTATTGACACATTAGGCGATGCAGGTGTATTGCTGCCCGATCAGCACGGATTGATCTTTGCAAACGGCTATTATTTGCAAATGGGCGAGTATAAAATCTTCGATCCCAATATGCGTAACAAGCAATTTATCAAGCGCATTACGTCACCAAACGGAGAAGATTATTTATATGTTTTTTATAATATCCATAAAGGAACGTATGTGTTGATGCACTATAATGTCATTGAACAAAAAGTTAATACACCTATAATTTGTAACGGATTTACGCATTTCCCAAATGGAGAATTAGCCTATTTTAAAGCCGAAGATGAACCGACCAAACACCATGTAGTACAGATTTGGCAAACGCCTTTTGTGGCAAATGATGTCGTGCAAGCGAGCGATACGGAAAGTTATTTATTCAAGGTTGGAAACAAAGATATTGTCAAGGCAATGGCAGAGTGCCAAGAAGTATTGACACTTTCTAACAAACAAGATACATACACTAATTTATATGATGATCTGACTAAAAAGTGTACCGATATTCTCGATTCGTATTATTGGATTGACAAAGAGGATGCTTTTCAATTGAACGAGCCATTGTTGGAACTCAAAGCCACTGCCAATTCCGCTATTGAGGAATACGAAAAGAAAGTCCGCATTCAAAAAAATACCGCTACGGAAATCAAAAGAGTGCGTACCAAAGCAGAAGACTTGTTTGATACAGCAAAGAAAAACACCTTTGATGCCGTCGATTTATTTGTACAAACCTTAGCAGATTTACGGGTATTACGAGGCGAGATAATTTCTTTAAAAGAATTGCGTTACACCGATTTACCTTTGATTGAGGAACTAGAAACACAGGCTGTTGAAATTACCGATCAACTGTCTAACGACTGTGTCAACTTCTTATTAGAAGATAATGCGCTTGAACCATACCGTTTAAAAATCGAAGCCCAAAGTACTGATTTAAATACTGTAGAAACCGCCACACAAGCCAATGAATTGGGGGATAACATCACACAAATTGGTCAAGAACTCGAACTCTTAATTGATATTGTAAGTAATCTAAAAATTGATGATGCCACGCAAACCACTCGAATTATTGATAATATCTCGGGCATGTATGCTCGTATCAATCAGGTAAAAGCAGCAGTTAAAAAGAAACTCAAAGACCTTACAGGAACAGAAGCAACTGCCGAATTTAATGCACAGTTAAAACTCCTAGACCAAGGTATTATTAACTATTTGGATATTGCCGACACGCCTGATAAGTGCGACGAGTATTTGAGTAAACTGATGATTCAATTGGAAGAACTCGAAGGAAAATTTGCCGAATTTGATGAGTTTATACCAATCATTACCGAAAAACGAGAAGAAATTTATGTGGCATTCGAAGCTCGTAAAAACAGTTTACTCGAAGCTCGAAACAATCGAACGTCTGCCCTTCAAAATGCCGCAGATCGAATCCTTAACGGTATTCAAAACCGAGCGAAAGCCATCAAAGAAGTGATCGAAATTAATGGTTTTTTTGCATCTGATTTGATGATCGACAAGGTGCGAGATATTATTGCCCAATTGAACGAACTCGAAGACAGTAACAAGGCAAATACCATACAAACACGCCTAAAAACGCTCAAAGAAGAGGCGATTCGACAACTACGAGATCAAAAAGAATTATTAGTCGATGGACAAAATATTATTCGTTTTGGTCGCCACCAATTTGCGGTCAATACACAGCCATTGGACTTAACGATTGTCAATGAAAACGGTTCGATGAAATACCACTTGACAGGGACTAATTTTTATGAAAATATTGATGACCCTCGTTTCTTGGAAACCCAATCTGTCTGGAATCAACAACTACTTTCGGAGAATACCGATGTGTACAGAAGTGAGTTTTTAGCTTATCAATTATTCATTTCCAACAAAAAGGAACAATTAGAAAAAGCGAATGGCAATCTATTAAAATTAGTTCAAAAGGCGGCTGCAACTCGTTATCAAGAAGGTTACACTAAAGGGATTCACGATGAAGATGCCGCTCGTATTTTGGAAGTCTTGGTGATGCTTTCGCAAAAAATAGATTTGCTGTCTTTTACGCCACAAACACGAGCTTTCGCCAAATTGTGGTGGACGCAGTTTTTAGATGATAATTCAAAGAAAATATTACACCATCAACTCAAAAGTGCAGGTGTTATTTTACAAGTTTTTCCAGATACACACGAATTTGATTATCTGTTGGAAGATTTACAGCAAGGTATCGCCTCGTTTGTCCAGCAAAATGAAATATTTAACGACCTCGACCAACGTTATTTAACACATAAAATGGCGCAGTATCTGTTCCGTGAATTGTCTCGTGGAGATGTGTTTATCATCAGTACCGAAGCGGCAGAATTGCTAGAAGCATTTAAAAAATATATCACTGCCAAAAAAGCCCAAAAACAGTACGACAATTCCGTTTTTGAGTTGCGAGACAATCCAACGGAGCAATATCAATTGATCCGTAAATGGATACATGCGTTTATTGACCAAACTCAAGTGACGCATTATCTACCCTTTTTGGATGAAACGACGATGCTCTTATTTGCCGATGATTTTAATAAAAAATACGTCATCCAGACCAAAACCTCAATTCAAATTGAGAACTTACATGGAACACATCCTGTGTTAAATGACGCCGTTTATAATTTGGATTACAATACGTTTACCCGTAAAATGGAAAATTACGAGCAGACGGTTTTGCCTTTGTTTGAGCAATTTACACAGCTCAAAAAAGACTTAGCAGCACAGTTCAAAAAGACGCTTCGTTTAGAAGAATTTAAACCCCGTGTATTGAGTTCGTTTGTCCGAAACAAGCTCATAGATCAGGTCTATTTACCCATTTTTGGTGACAACCTCGCCAAGCAAATTGGTACAGCAGGTGAAAATACCCGAACAGATCGGATGGGAATGTTATTGCTCATTTCGCCACCTGGTTATGGAAAAACGACTTTAATGGAATATATTGCTAGTCGTCTAGGTTTGATTTTTATGAAAATAAACGGGCCAGCATTGGGGCATCATGTAACTTCACTTGATCCTGCGGATGCTAATAATATGGCAGCCAAACAAGAATTGCAAAAGCTGAACCTCGCTTTGGAAATGGGGAATAATGTGATGTTATATTTGGACGATATTCAGCACTGTAATCCAGAATTTTTACAAAAATTCATTTCGCTTTGTGATGGACAACGAAAAATAGAAGGGGTTTATAAAAACGAAAGTAAAACCTATGATTTACGTGGAAAACGAATAGCGGTGGTCATGGCTGGAAATCCATATACAGAGAGTGGTGATAAATTTCAAATCCCAGATATGTTGGCCAATCGTGCCGATATTTATAACCTTGGAGACATTATTGGGGATTCAGAATCGGTCTTCAAAATGAGTTATATCGAAAACGCCTTAACCTCAAATCCTGTCTTGCAACAATTGTCTAATAAGAGTCTGAAAGATGTGTACGGCGTACTGCAATTGGCAGAAAACGGTAATCGTGAAGGTATCGAATTTGAAGCGAATCACTCGCCTGAAGAACTCAACGAGTATGTGGGCGTGTTGAAAAAAATGCTCCGTGTACGAGACGTGGTCTTGAAAGTCAATCAGGAATATATTCGCTCAGCAGCCATGCAAGACGAATATCGCACCGAGCCATCGTTCAAGCTACAAGGCTCGTATCGAAACATGAACAAACTAGCCGAAAAGATTGTCCCGATCATGAACGAGCAAGAGTTGGATCGCTTGATTTTGACGCACTACGAGGGCGAGTCACAAACACTCACTTCGGGTGCAGAAGCCAACTTCCTCAAACTCAAAGAACTCTTGGGCATTCTCACGGAAGCAGAACAAACACGTTGGGAAACGATCAAAACAACTTTCAATAAAAACAAGTTGTTCCGTTCCGCCGACGGCAACAATCCAATGAATCAAGTCATCGCTCAATTGTCTGCTTTTACAGATGGGATTGAAGGGATAAAAGAGGTGTTGGAGAAGGGGATGGGTGGTAAATAAGATATTTTAGAATATTGCTTGGCGTAGGTTCAAAACCTATGTCGCAATGATAGCAAGATTCTATCTTCGGCGATGGCAACTATATCTAGTGCAGTAATAGATCAATTTCATCAGCACGCAAAACGGAATTTTGCTGGACATTAAATCGTAGGTTCAACCTACGCTTAGCGAGGGGCTTTATTGGAGCGTATTTTACAACATTATCGACAGACCAACCTTGTCATTCGGGTAATTGCTCTTGGTCAATAATCCATTGGTTTGGAATAGACAGACTCAATAAAGTCTATCTTATAAGAAGGATTCCTCTGAATAAAATTACTTATTTAAGCTATTTTAGAACGTGACGTGTCTTCAAAAAAAAAATCGTAACCGAACCAATGCTCGATTACGATTTTCATTTATCGTTTTAACGAATTTTATTTCTTATCTAAAGTCTGTTTGACTTCTACAATTTCGTAAGCCTCAATAACGTCTCCAACCTTAATATCATTAAAGTTTTTGATAGCGACACCACACTCCATTCCGTTACGCACTTCCTTTACATCGTCTTTGAAACGCTTTAGAGAGGCTAACTCTCCAACAGCACCCTCTTTGACAGGATAGGTTACAATTCCATCACGGATTAAACGAACGTTACTATTTCTATTGACTTTTCCTTCTTGTACAAAACAACCTGCAATTGTTCCTACACGGCTAATTTTATATACTTCTCGTACTTCCAATTGACCTGTAATCTTCTCTTCTTTGGTTGGTTCCAACATACCCTCAATCGCCGAACGGATTTCTTCAATCGCTTCGTAGATAATAGAATACGTTTTAATTTGTACCCCTTCTTGTTCCGCCAATTTACGCGCGCCTAATGAAGGTCGAACTTGGAAGCCAATAACGATGGCATCCGAAGCCGAAGCCAGTAGAATATCAGATTCAATGATCTGTCCAACGGCTTTATGAATCACATTCACTTGAACCGTATCAATAGATTGTTTGATTAATGAATCGGATAATGCCTCAATAGAACCATCCACATCACCTTTCACAATCAAATTCAATTCTTTGAATGTACCCAATGCTAAACGACGTCCGATTTCATCTAAACTAATACGTTTGCTTGCTCGGTTGGCTTGCTCACGAGAAATTTGTGCTCTACGTGTTGCAATTGTTCTTGCTTCTGGTTCGCTTTCTACAATTTTAAATTTCTCTCCTGCTTGTGGTGCACCACTCAATCCTAAAATCAATACAGGTGTAGAAGGCCCAGCTTCTTTTACTTTTTTACCACGTTCATTAAACATGGCTTTTACTTTTCCAGAGTGTGAGCCAGCCACCATTGGATCACCAATTTTAAGTGTTCCACTCTGTACTAATATTTTAGTTGCATACCCTCGACCTTTTTCTAAAGATGCCTCAATAACTGTTCCTGATGCTTCTCGATCTGGGTTTGCTTTTACTTCTAATAAGTCCGCTTCTAAAAGAATTTTTTCTAATAACAAGTCGATATTCGTACCATTTTTAGCAGAAATATCTTGAGATTGGTACTTACCACCCCATTCTTCTACCAAAAGATTCATACTTGCCAACTCTTGTTTGATCCGTTCTGGTTGTGCACCTGCTTTATCAATCTTATTGATTGCAAATACCATTGGAACACCTGCGGCTTGAGCGTGACTAATCGCCTCTTTAGTTTGAGGCATTATATTGTCATCGGCAGAAATAATAATAATGGCAACATCGGTTACTTTCGCACCCCTAGCACGCATTGCAGTAAAGGCTTCGTGACCTGGTGTATCTAAGAACGTGATTTTTCGATTATCGTCTCCTACTAGAACCTCGTATGCTCCAATGTGCTGGGTAATTCCCCCTGCTTCACCGTCGGCAACTTTTGCAGATCGGATATAATCCAGTAAAGATGTTTTACCATGATCTACGTGTCCCATAACAGTTACAATCGGTGCTCGATCTTCTAGTGAGTCTGGATCATCTTCGATTTCATCCTCATCTTCTAATTCCTCTTCTGCACTAATAAATTCAACATTGAAGTCAAATTCTTCTGCTACAAATTCTATAATCTCTGCATCTAACCGTTGATTGATAGATACCATATGTCCCAAACTCATACAAACCGTAATAACCTGAGTTACCGAAACATTCATTAAACTTGCCAATTCAGAAACGGTAACAAACTCCGTCAACTGCAAGTTGGACGTTTCGTTTTCCATTTCTCTCATCTCCTGCTTTTCACGAGTAGCCTCTCTATGCTCTCGACGCATTCGTTGACGTTTCTTTTTAGAACCACCTCCATTTAGGCGTTCCATTGTTTGCCGAATTTTCTCGTCAATTTGCTTTTGAGAAACTTCTTTTACTTCAGGTCGGCGACCTCTGGCTGGTGCATTTCTATTACCTCTACTCGGTTCTCGGTTACCACCCCTATTTCCTGGAGGTCGATTGCCTCCAGTTGATGGACGGTTATTACCAGATGCCGTTGTCACCACTTTCTTACGTTTACGACGACGTCTTTCCTCTCCTGCGGGTTTTGTACCTGTTTTGGCTTTATTATCTTTCTTAACTGGAGCTTTTTTCTTAGGTAATTCAATTTTACCCAATACTTTAAGTCCTCTTAATTCTGGTGTCTTTGCACGCATCATATCATCAGCATCAGCAGAAGCAGGAACGTCCTTGTTATCTTCTGTAGCCTCACCACTTGTAGCTGCGATATCTGTTTTCTTTTGTTTTGGCTTCTCAGCCGGTGTTGCTTTAGGTTTGGAGTCTTTAACAGGTTGCTCCTCTTTTTTTGTTTCTTTAACAGGAGTAACTATTTTTTCTTCAACCTTAGGTGCATCTGTTTTGACTACTTCTTCAGGTGGAGCAGAGATTTCCTTAGAAACTTCTGCGGCTGGCTTTTTAGCGACTGGTGCTTCTTTTGGAGTGTCAACTACTGGTTTTTCAGCAGGTACTTCCTTTTTAGGTTTTGGTTTGGTTGGTCTATTTCGACTATCCAAATCAATTTTACCTAAAACCTTTAAACCGCTGCGAACTTTTGTCTCTGGTTCTTTAACTGGTTCGGGAACAACCTCTTCTACCTTAGGCTCTTCTTTTGCCACGGGTTCTGGGGTTGGTTCTACGACGGGTGCTGCTGGTGGCGGCGGCGGCGGCGGTGGTGGAGTTGCAAAAACTGGTTTTGCCTCAACTTCCTCTTTTTTCTGAACAGGTCTTGTACCAATCACTAATTGATCGGCCTGTTCTTTAATAGCAATAGAGTGAGAGAACTCTTTTAGGAGTTCATTGTACATGTCATCTGTTACCTTAGCTGTAGGTTTATTATCAATTTCAAACCCATTTTTGGTAAGATGCTCTACAATTGTAGAGGTTCCGACATTTAATTCTTTTGCTACTTTTACTAAACGTTTTGCCATTCTGGAAATTTACTTTCAATCGCTATTTATCAACGAAGAAAGCGGTTACTTAAAAACAATGTCCTAGTTTATAGAACTAGACACGGGATAAAACAGTGACGAATCAACGTTGTTTTATCCCGTGTCAGTGGAACGCCTATCATGGTGAACTTAAAAAATAAGTATGATATGATCGTACCAAATAGCAAGCCTAGGCTGTTGGATTATCTTACTTCATGTATCCGTTTAATTTAAGATTAAAAACATATTTTAGTAAGTTTGAATTCATTGTCTATAATGTAGAACATTTAACAACAAATATTAATTAAAAAAACCAAGACTGTTATAGTGACTAACATCGAGATAATAAAAGATAATAAGATTCAAAAATGAATTCCTTTATCTTATTGATTATCATTATTTTGAAATCGCTCGCAAAGTTAACTTAAAACTAACTATATTTAAGTTATTCACGAAAAAAACACGATTTTTTTAGAAAAAAACACATTCAAATCATCATTGTATATGATATGATAGGTGTAATTCGCATTTTTTTCTTTTACAATCCCTATTTCAAACATAAAAGGGAGCAAAAATAGTTCCCTCTCTTCTGTTATTTTTTATAAAAAAACATATTATTCTCCTCCTTCGTCAAACTCAGCAGCTAAAATTCGAATAACATCATTAATTGTTTCTTCTTCTAAGTCTGTTCTTCTCAGCAATTCTTCTACATTCAAATCTAATACACTACGAGCGGTATCACATCCAATGCGTTTGAATTCATCGATAATCCAGTCTTCGATTTCATCAATAAATTCGTCCAAATCGACATCATCAATTTCGGCTAATTCATCGGTGTTTCTAAAGACATCAATTTCATATTCTGTTAAACGACTCGCTAGTTTGATATTACTACCGCCCTTTCCGATCGCTAACGATACTTGATCGGGGTCGAGGTATACAGCTGCTCGACCTTCTTCATCGTCGATAACGATACTCGTTACACGTGCTGGCGTTAAAGAACGTTGTATAAATAAGTTCTTATTGTTTGTAAAGTTAACAATATCAATATTCTCGTTGTTCAATTCACGAACAATTCCATGAATACGAGAACCCTTCATACCGACACATGCACCTACTGGATCAATTCGATCATCGTAAGATTCTACAGCTACTTTAGCACGTTCACCTGGCATTCTTACAATTTTCTTTACGGTAATTAAGCCATCTTCGATTTCAGGAACTTCTTGTTGTAATAGTTTTTCTAGGAATAATTCATTGGTTCGAGAAAGGACAACGATTGGATTATTGTTACGCATTTCTACGTTTTTAATTACTCCTTTAATCATATCTCCTTTTCGGAAGAAATCCCCTCGGATCATTTCATTTCGTGGTAAAACAATTTCGTTACCTGTCGAATCATCCAATACCAAAATTTCTCGCTTTAGAATTTGGTGTGCTTCTCCTATCACAACCTCGCCAACACGTTCCACATATTTCTTGTAGATTTCGTCTTTCTCTAATTCCATGATACGTGAAATCAAAGTTTGACGGGCAGCCATAATTGCTCGACGACCAAAATCAATCAGATGTAATTGTTCATAACATTCTTCACCTATTTCATAATCTTCATCAATAGACAAAGCCTCTGAAATAGAAATTTGGCTACGATCATCTGTGACCTCACCATCTGGCACGATCTCTCTTACTCGCCAGAGTTCTAAATCTCCTTTGGTTGTATTTACAATAACATCGAAGTTTTCGTCTGAACCGTATTTCTTCTTAATTAAAGTTCGAAAGACATCTTCGAGTACCCGTACCATAGTTGGTCGGTCTATATTTTTACCCGTTTTAAACTCACTAAACGTATCTACTAAGTTCATTATATTATATTTATGCGTTTGATACTATTGATCTAATATAAATTGGAATGTAATTCTCAATGTGTTTTAGTCTATTTCTTTTTGTTCTTTTTAAAAGAAATTTTGACCAATGCTTTGTGAATATCAGAATACTTATATTCTGTTTGTACTTCTTGTGTTCGCTTTCGTTTACCTTCTTTTATGCGCACTTTTTTCTCGACAGTAATTTTTTCATCGTCGGCGGCAATCAATGTTCCTTCATCTTCTGAACCATCGGCTAACTTTAGTGTAAAATCTCTTCCAAGATTTTTGACATATTGCCGTGGAAAAACAAGTGGTCGGTCTATACCAGGAGAAGAAACTTCTAGTACATATTTTTCACCTAACCATCCTTCTTCATCAATAAAAGATTCTAAATAGCGACTGATACGTTGACATTTTCTAAAATCCATCGCACTATCACTATCTACAAATACAGCTAATTTATTGTTGGCATGTAGTTTTATTTCTACAATAAAACAATCTTCGTATTCTTCTTCTTTAAACTTTTCAAGTAATAGTCCTTCTATTTTATGTTCTAACACAGATTGATGTATTTTAAGGTTCATCCTACTAAATAAAAAGAGGGAATCACTCGTGGTGTTCCCTCTCCTAGAAGATTAACATATACAAATATAGTGTTTTTAAAGTATAAATGGAAATATTTAAAAGATTTACTGCGTTTGATACCCGATATATGCAGATAAGGTTCTTCTATTAATGATCTTTTCGTGTAAAAAGGTATCGTTCGATATAGTCGTTAAAATTTAATAAAGTGGCATTTTTTTACTACTTTTGTCGATTATTTCACATGTAAGGAATTTCATCAAAACAATTCTTTTAGTGGGTTGGTGAGGTCAGGTAGGAAAAACATAGTTCTTTTTGAAAGGGTTGAGTTTCTACATTACACCGCAATATATTATATGAGCAAAAAGAAAGTTTTAATAGTTACTCAAGAGATGGAGCCGTATACAGCAATCTCTAAAATATCTGAGATTGCTCGGAAATTGCCCCAATATGTTCAGGAGAAAGGAATGGAGATTCGGGTCTTGATGCCTCGTTTCGGTACTATTAATGAACGCAGACATCGCTTGCATGAGGTGGTTCGTTTATCGGGTATGAATATCATAGTAGATGACGATGATTATCCGTTAATTATAAAAGTAGCTTCTTTACCTGGAGCAAGAATGCAAGTTTACTTTTTAGATAATGAAGATTTCTTTAAGCGTAAATCTGTTTTTGAAGATGCTAAAGGTAAGCCTTTTGAAGATAATGAAGATCGAATGGTCTTTTTCTGTAAAGGTGTTTTAGAAACGGTGAAAAAATTTGGTTGGGCTCCTGATATTGTACATTGTCATGGCTGGATGACTAGCTTGATTCCGTTTTATTTAAAGAAAGCGTACCACAACGAGCCGTTGTTTCAAGATGCACAGATTATATATTCTTTATACAATCAAACTTTGGAGGATTCTTTTGAAGATTCGTTTTTAGAAAAAGCATCTATTAATAGCTTGGAGGCTGAAGATTTAGGTGATTATCAAGAAGGGGATGCTATTAAATTACACAAAGGAGCTGTAGCGTTTTCCGATGCCGTTATTAAAGGCGAAGAAGAGTTAAATGATGCTAGTATGAGTGTTCTTGAAGGTCTAGAAATTCCTGTTTTGGAAGCTCCTAGCCCAGAAGATAACTATCTGGCTCAATATTTAGAGTTCTATAAAGGACTTTTGGAGCAAGAAGCGGAAAAAGAAGAATAAACGAATGGTTCATCGCTAATATATATTTCGATGCTCATTTTGGTGAGGTAACTTGATATGAAGCCATACAACCATTATATACATTAATATATCCTTAGAAGGGTAAGAACAAAACAGGAATATTACCTGAAACTGTTCTTACCCTTTATTACTTTACAACAAATTTTACAAAATTCAATACTTGATGAGAAACATTCTCTATCTATTAGCTATAAGTATTTTCGTAGGTGTACTTGCCTGTAACGATCCCCTAGAATTAGAAAACGATTTGTTTTTGGAAGACGAGGCAGATATTCAATTCAGAGATGATTTTTCAATTGTAGCTACAACAATTCTGGAAGATTCAGTCCTAGCATATACTCCTTCTACTGAATATACTAATTATCCATTTGGAACTATGATAGACCCTATCTTTGGACAATCTACTAGCAGCATTTATGCTCAATTACGATTGATTCCACCACAAGATACAATGTATTTCCCAACAGAGGGATACGATTCAATTGTATTAAGTTTAGCATACAGTACGGATGGCTCTTATGGAAATATTGACGAAACTTTTGGTATAGAAGTACACCGAATAATAGAAGATATAGACGCTGATTCTGACTACTACTCTGATCAAACTTTCGATTTTGATCCAGTTGCTGTGGGGATAAAAACATTTACTCCAGCACCAACCGATAGTGTAAATACTTTCATTTACAGAGATGGGTTTGACTTAGATAGCCTTTACAGAAGACCAGCACACATACGTATTACCTTAGATGATGCGTTTGGTGAAGAATTATACAATATAGCCCCTCCTGATTTTGCAGATAGTGAATTGATACTTCAAACTCTGAAAGGTTTGCACCTAAGACCGTCAACAGTCAATAGTGGTTTGATTGGGTTTGATCTTCGCTCACCAGATACGAGGCTTGCATTTTATTATACAGATACTTTAAATGGACAAGAAATTCCTCAAGAATTTAACTTTTACTTTACAGAACTAAGTGCCAAAACCCTCAACATGGCATCTGATCCTACTGGATCGCCACTAGAACCTTTTGTTGATGATCCCATTTTGGGGGACAGTCTATTGTTTACACAAGGTATGGCTGGGACTGTTATAGAAATGACTATTCCTGAGTTGGATGATTTATCGGGTGTGATTGTGAACAAAGCAGAATTGGAGTTCTTTGTAGCAGATTTGGATAGTCCGTCTGATACAGCATTTACAACTACACAGCAATTAGTGATGCTTGAAGATAATGCAGATGGTACACGAGTTTTAATTGAGGATGCCACGATTGCGCTTCAAACCTCTTCCTTAGATATCTTTGGAGGTACACTAATGGATACGGATGCTGGTGTTCAGCGATACAATATGAACATTTCTACACACGTTCAAAATATAATAGATGGAGTTGCACCAAGTACGATGTTTATTCAACCATTTCCAAAACCTTCTAATTTTTCAAGAGTAGTAGTATATGGAGCTGGGCATAGTACCTATCCAATGCGTTTAAAATTAACATATACGCAATTGTAAAAATTGGATTGACCTTTGTAGCAATATTGTTTATATTGTTTTTGACGCTTTAGCTAAAAAAGATGAACCCCTGTTTTTAAATCATTACAATCAACGTATTTTATATGTGTGGTATAGTTGCTTATATTGGTGAACGAGAGGCTTTTCCTATTATTATGAAAGGTCTACAACGTCTGGAATATCGAGGATATGATAGTGCAGGTATTGCCTTGTTAAATGGCGATATGACTGTTTATAAAAAGAAAGGTAAAGTCAAGGAACTACTCGATTTTGCTAGAGATAAAAAAACATCTGGTTCTATAGGCATGGGGCATACTCGATGGGCAACACACGGTGTACCTAACGATGTTAATGCACATCCACACTTATCTGGTGATGGTCGCTTATCTATTATCCATAATGGAATTATAGAAAACTACAATTCACTAAAAGCTGCTCTTGTAAAACTAGGGCATGAATTCACAAGTGATACGGACACAGAAGTTCTAATACACTTAATTGAAGAAGCACAGCGACATGATAACTTGCCCATCGAAGAGGCTGTTCGAGTAGCACTCACTAAAGTTGTTGGGGCTTATGCTATTGTTGTTCTAGATCAAGACGCACCAGACAGAGTTGTAGCAGCAAGAAAAGGGAGTCCATTGGTCATTGGACTAGGCGAAAATGAATTTTTTATGGCATCGGATGCCTCTCCATTGGTAGAATATACCAAAGAAGTGATTTATCTAAATGATGAAGAAATTGCTGTTATCAAACGAAACGGTGATTTACAAATCAAAACTATAGATAACAAAATTCAATCTCCTTTTATTGAAAAAATAGATTTAAAAATAGAACGTCTCGAAAAAGGAGATTTTGACTCGTTTATGTTAAAAGAAATTTTTGAACAACCACGTACCATACAAGATTGTATGAGGGGGCGTTTGAGTTCAAAAGAAGGATGGGTCAAAGTAGGTGGACTAGAACAAGTCGTAGATAGAGTATCGGCAGCACAACGATTTATTATAGCAGCTTGTGGAACGTCTTGGCACGCAGGTTTAATTGGAGAATATTTATTTGAAGAGCTGGCTCGTATTCCAGTAGAAGTTGAGTATGCTTCAGAGTTACGATACAGAAACCCGATCATCAACGAAACAGATGTGATTATCGCACTATCACAATCAGGTGAAACGGCCGATACTTTAGCAGCACTAGAAACTGCCAAGGAGAAAAAAGCCTTAATTTATGGCGTGGTCAATGTGGTTGGATCATCCATAGCACGGGTAACGGATTCAGGTTCATATATCCATGCAGGACCAGAAATAGGTGTAGCTTCAACTAAAGCATTCACGGGGCAGGTGACTTTATTGACACTCATGGCTATTCATTTGGGTTATTCTAAAGGAACTATTCCTCGTTCTTACTACCTCCAATTATTAGAAGAACTAGAACAAATTCCTCATAAAATTGAAAAAATATTAGCAAAAGACAAACAGATCGAAGCTATTGCTAGTGAAATAAAAGATGCAACTAATGCGCTATATTTAGGTAGAGGATATAATTTTCCAGTAGCACTAGAAGGAGCATTAAAGTTGAAAGAAATTTCGTATATCCATGCCGAAGGTTATCCTGCCGCAGAAATGAAACACGGGCCGATTGCATTAATTGATGAGAATATGCCCGTTATTGTCATTGCTACCAATAAAAGTGCTTACGAAAAGATTTTCAGTAATGTACAAGAAGTAAAAGCAAGAAAGGGTAAGGTTATTGCAATAGTAAGTGAAGGAGATAAAGAAATTAAGGCGATTGCAGATTACTGTATTGAAATTCCAGATACAGATGAACCACTAACACCTTTGTTGTCTGTAATTCCTCTACAATTATTATCGTATCATATTGCAATTATGAGAGGTTGCAATGTCGATCAGCCTAGAAATTTGGCGAAGTCGGTAACTGTTGAGTAACTTAAAACATTCATTAAGAGCTTGTCTAAAGTTTCTTTGTTCAAAAATAAATATCCTGCGTTTTGTGTAGAACAGATATTTTATTAACTTCGTGGCAACTTCTGTGAAGATAAAGAGTTTCTTTATTAAGAGAATAGTAGAATAAAAGTTACAGCAATCGAGTTATAGAAAAGTACTGAACTTATAACGTACAACTCAACCATAAAACTGTAACTATAAGAATCTTTCCTAATGTATTTCTTATCTCATATTCATACTTTTGCATTATAGCAATCAAATGTGAATGTGTTCATTCTTGAATTTTCAAGAATTATTTAATAATTCATTAGAGACAAGTAGTCAGATCGTTCTTACGACTAAACTATTTAATATTTTCAGCTCTTCGCCATTACTTAATCGTAACAGCCAAAAAGCATTATCACTGATTATTCGTGCAGCTCAAGTAAAAGAGTAGTACATATTTATATATTAATATGAGACAAAAAGTAAAGATTGATAACCATAACATGGAGTACAATTCAGAGAAAGCAACTTTGATTATTCCTGAATATGGTAGAAATGTTCAAATGCTGATTAAGCATGCTAAAACCATCGAGAATTTAGAAATTCGTCAAGCATTTATTGATAAAGTTGTTTTGCTGATGCAGCAGATGCATCCGCAGAATAAAAATATTGAAGACAATACAGAAAAATTGTGGAAACATGTTTTTCGTATTGGAGAATATGATTTGGATGTATTACCACCAAGCGGTGAAGAACCAAAACCAGAAGATTACTTCAAAGCACCCGGTAAAATTCCATATCCTAACATTGATACACGTTTTCGTCACTATGGCAACAACGTACAGGTTTTGATTAAAAAAGCCATAGCCATGGAAGATGGTCCGGTTAAAGACGGTTTTATTACGACGATCGGTTCTTATATGAAACTGGCTTATCGAACATGGAATCAGGAACATTATATCAGTGATGAAATCATCAAGAATGATCTTGAAATTCTATCCAAAGGAAAGCTAAAGCTCGTCGACAACACATCTATTGATACACTAGCAAATGCTAATCGTCGTAGAAAACGTCCTGATGATCGGAGAAACAACGACCGTAGAAATGACCGCAGAAGTAACGATCGTCGATCGCACCGAAGCAATAACAATGGGCATCGTAATCACAGAAGATAGTCCATCTAAAAAAATATTATAAAAAGGATAACTCAAATATGAGTTATCCTTTTTTGTTTTAGGCGCTGTCCAATCGTGAAATACCAAAATCACATAAAAATCATAAAAGATTAACGCATACTTAACCTACCTATTCTAATGGCTTCTTATTTTTGTATCCATCAATGAATTTAGATATGAATATTGCTTTAAATAAGCTCATAAAATACTGCGAAAATCACTCGACTACACCATCCGATGCCCTTTATGAATTAGAACGAGAAACCAACTTAAAAACGCTTTCTCCTCAAATGTTGTCTGGACATCTACAAGGGCAATTACTAGCCATGATTTGCGCTATCAAACAACCCAAACATATTCTGGAAATTGGTTCTTTTACAGGCTATACTGCTATATCTATGGCGCAACAACTACCAAAATCGAGTATGTTACATGCCATAGAAGCCAACGAAGAACTAGCCTATATCATTCGAAAGTATATTAAAAAAGCAGCTGTAGAAGATCGGATTACTTTACATATTGGTGATGCCAAGCAAATTGTTCCTACACTTGATTTGACATTCGATATGGTGTTTATTGATGCAGGTAAAAAAGATAATGCATTATATTATGACCTTATTTTTGATAAAATTTCACCAAATGGACTTATATTAGTCGATAATGTACTATGGAGTGGAAAAGTCACGCATAAAGAACACGATAATGATACACGTATTATCCATGCGTTCAACACGAAAATAAAGGAAGATACTCGTGTCGAAAAAATAATTCTTCCTATACGAGACGGTATTACCGTTATTCGTAAGAAATAACCCTTTTATACTAAATAACCCAAGTTGCAGTTCATGGAAAGAAAAGAAGCCCGCCTGACCCTCGGGCAGGGATATTTTTGAGAAAAAGTGATTTTATGTCAATAAAAATTACTAAATGAATCAAAAATGGACGCTTTTTCTTTCTCAAGAACATGATCTGCAACTTGAATTAAATAACAAGTGAATAATTCGTTCACAGACAACTAAAAATACTTATCAATATGGTAATCAAAATGATTTGCATGATCCTCGGAGGGGGAGTTGGTTCAAGATTATATCCATTAACGGATAAACGTTCAAAACCCGCCGTTCCGATCGGTGGAAAATACCGATTGATAGATATTCCTATTTCCAATTGTTTGAATTCTGGTGTAAAACGAATGTTTGTACTCACACAATTCAACTCTGCTTCGTTAAATCAGCATATCAAAAACACCTTTCATTTTGATAATTTTTCACATGGGTTTGTAGATATTTTAGCTGCCGAGCAAACTCGGGATGTCGGAACAGACTGGTTTGAAGGAACGGCCGATGCAGTTCGGAAAGGTATGAAACACCTCAATAACCAAGATTACGATTATATTTTGATCTTATCTGGAGATCAGCTTTATCAAATGGATTTAGAGGCTTTTGCCAAATACCATGTAGAATCTAAAGCAGACTTGACGGTGGCAACCATTCCTGTAACCTCTAAAGATGCTCCCGCTTTTGGTATTATGAAGGTCAACAAAGGTGGATATATTGAGGATTTTGTTGAAAAGCCGAAAAAGGATTTAGACAAATGGACTTCTGAAGTACCTGAAAAATATGCTAAAGACGAAAAGCACTTTTTAGCATCAATGGGTATCTATATCTTTAGTAAAGGAGCTATTAAAAAACTATTCAAAGATAATCCAGACGCTACTGATTTTGGAAAACAAATTATTCCATCAACTATTACAGGCGGTATGACTGTGGCGAGTTATCCATACGAAGGTTACTGGGAGGATATTGGAACAATTGCTTCTTTCTTTGAAGCGAATCTGGCTTTAACGGATAATATTCCATCTTTTAATTTGTTTGATAATGACAATACGGTTTATACACGGCACCGTATGTTGGCACCGTCTAAAATCTTTGGAACTCGATTCCGTAGGTCAATGATTGCAGAAGGGTGTATTATTCATGCGGATGAAATTGAGCGCTCTATTATTGGTATCCGTTCTCGAATTGGAGAAGGTGTTGTCATTAAAAATGCAGTTCTTTTTGGTAACGATTTTTATGAAACGTTAGAACAGATTCACGAAAATGAAGTGCCTATGGGTATTGGAGCAAACTGCTATATTGAGAACGCTATTATTGATAAAGATTGTCGAATTGGAGATAATGTAACCATTGTTGGAGATGATACTCTGGAAAATAAGGAAACAGATCATTATTGTATCGTAGACGGCATTATCGTTTTCAAAAAAGGAGCTACCGTTCCCGATAATTCTGTAATTGGTATTGCCAAAAAGCCAACAAAAGAAGCGTAGCAAACATTATTTATTTTAACGCAACTCACCAAGCTATACAAATTACAAAGTAGTTTGTATAGGTTTTAAATATAACATCATGTCAGCACCACAAACTTTTCTTTGTTTGACTTGCGATTTTAAAGGCGGTCAATTCTTAAAAGCATTAAAAGCCGCAGGTAATCGAGTTTATTTGGTTACCTCAACCGAGCATCGAGACGATCCGTGGCCGCATGAAGCCATTGACGAAACTTTTTATCTAGGAAAAGACGATAATGGGCATTGGAACACCCAACACTTGATTGGTGGTGTTGGACATTTGATGCGTAGAAGTGTGATTGATCGAGTGATTGCTTTGGATGATTTTGATGTAGAAAAAGCAGCAGCCGTTCGAGAGCATTTTAGAATTCAAGGACAAGGGGAGACTGTCGCTCGATATTTTAGAGATAAATTAGCGATGCGAGTAGAGGCGAAGCGTCAGCAGATTCCTGTTCCTGCTTTTTCTAATCTATTTAACGATCATTTAATTAATGAATTTGCTCATAACACACCTGCTCCTTGGGTAGTAAAACCTCGTTTAGAAGCATCAGCAAGTGGTATCACTAAAGTACATTCTATAGAGGAACTTTGGAAAGTCATTCACAGTTTAGGTGAACACCGAGATAAATATCTAGTAGAACAATTCAAACCTGGGGATGTCTATCATGCAGATTCAATGGTAGTAGATGGGAAAGTAGCTTTTTGTAAAGTATCTAAATACTTGAATACGCCTTTTGAAGTGGCGCATGGAGGTGGAATTTTTCAAACAGCCACCGTTCCCACATCAGGGCAAGAAGACAAAGCCTTAAAGCAACTCAATAAAGATATTTTATTGGGTTTTGGAATGAAAAATGGGGTTTCGCACACTGAGTTTATCCGATCTAATGATGACGGAAAATTCTATTTCTTAGAAACGTCCTCTAGAGTTGGAGGGGCGCATATCGCTGAAATGGTAGAAGCTGCTTCTGGCATTAATCTATGGAATGAATGGGCAAAATTAGAATCTGCCAAAGCAAAAGGTGAAGCCTACAAGTTACCTAAAGTGCAAAAAAACCATGCTGGAATTATCGTTTCTTTGAGTCGATTTGAACATCCAGATACTTCATCCTTCGAGGATTCGGAAATTTGGTGGCGCATGAATAAAAAACACCACATCGGACTTATCGTTCAAGCCAAAAAACGAGATCGAGTATTAGAATTACTAGGTGGTTATGCAGAACGGATTGCCAAAGATTTTCATGCTAGTATTCCTTCAAAGGAAGTAAAATATCAATAATTCGTAGTTGATTTACAGATAAAAAAGGTAGCTAAAATGGCTGCCTTTTTTGTTTATGCTTCCATAAACGCTCGAACTTTCCCTAACAAATCTGCAGGTGCTTCTGCGTGTACCCAGTGTCCAGCATTTTCGACGGTTTGTAACGCGCTATTTGGGAAATATGTTTGTATTAAAGACAAATCATCATCCGCCACATAATTAGATTTTGCTCCTCGAATAAATAAGGTTGGTGCATCGCAAGTATCGTTGCCTTCGATATTTCCTAAAATAGCTTGATAATTATCATAAATCACAGGTAAATTCATTTTCCATTGATACCCACCAGCCTTATTTCGAGTTAAATTTTTGAGTAAAAATTGACGCACACCAAAATCCTCAATACGGCTTTGTAAAAATAAATCAGCTGCTTTTCGATCTATGATGGTTGATAATTCCAAACCTAGCAAGGCGTTAAAAATTGTTTCATGACCACCTACATATACTTTCGGCGCAATATCTACCACGATTAATTTTTCAATTAAATCAGGATAATTAATCGCCAACTGCATAGCAACTTTTCCACCCATTGAATGTCCTAGAACTGTAGCAGCATGTATCCAATTGTCTTCCATAAACATCCGAACATCTTCCGCCATCACAGGATAATCGAAGGTATCATCATGCGGTGATCTTCCATGATTCCTTAAATCCAATAAATAGACGGAATAATTTTCCGCTAGCTTTTTTGCAATGGTTTGCCAATTATCGAGCGTTCCAAATAATCCGTGGAGGATAATAATCGGTTCTCCTTGACCAAATTCTTTATAGTTGAGTTTCATAAAACATGTTCGTGTGCGACTATCGAGTAGTCATTAATATTAAAAAACGATCAGTTCTAAGTCTAAATATTCTTTAGTTAGATGGTTAAAATCTCTATCTAATGTCAATAACTTTGCATCTAACACAGAAGCTGTGGCTGCTATCCATAAATCATTTTTCCCCATGTTTCTAGAGGATGTATTTAGTGATTTCTGCTTTAGTTTATTCTGGCTAAAGGCATCTATTTCTGCGTATCGATCAATTATAGCAGTTGCATTAATATCTGCAATCAGAAACTTTTCAAAAAACATTTTCAAATATTTCTGCTTTTTGATTCCCCAATTATTTTGTAAAGCTATTGATTTGATTTCTCCTATTGAGACGACAGATATAATAGAGGTATTACCAAAAGATAAAGGATTATAAACTTCATCAATTCGTTCAGAGTATTTATTTGATCTGATATAAGTGATGAGTACGTTTGTATCTAGTAGGTAATTCATCTTTTAAGCATTGCAAATAATTCTTCAATAGGTTCTTCAATAGATAAACCTTGAGCAATCTGGTCAATTTCTGTTTTATCTGTAAAGATGTAACCTTGTTCCTTTTTCAGTTCCTCAACAGAAATAGAATTTCTAGTTTGTTTAAATATATTTTCACTCAAACCCTCGTATTGAATTTGTTTTAAATATCTTTCAATGGCTTCTATTGCACTTACAGAGTCCAATGACGCAATTTGCTTCAATATCTCTATCTTTTTAGTATCAATATGTTTTGTCATGTTATAGTATTTAGAAAAAACTAATTATATCAGTACAAATTAACCTTTTTTTATCATTTTTACAATATTGATTGTAAGCACGCGATAGCGTTGTAACCCCTAATCACAGAAGTCGTTCGCACTTGAATACGTGAGCATATAAGCACCTGCTCACGTTATTCCTCCCACTCCAGAGCCTTCCTCATCTTATCATAAATAGCTGTATTTTCATAAATGCCTCCAAATAATTCTGCGCCAGGACCATAGGCAAAAACGGGAATCAAGTCAGCAGTATGATAGTCAGAAGTGAAGGCGGTAACCAAACTATCCATAGTTGAACCAGATTGAATGGCGTAACCACCTGTTTCGTGGTCAGCGGTTACGATAACGAGGGTTTCGCCGTCTTGTTGAGCAAATTCCAATATTTTACCGATGGCACGATCAAACTCAATCATTTCAGTAACAATATAATCAGAGTTGTTGGCATGCCCACCCCAATCAATTTGAGAACCTTCTAGCATCAGAAAAAAGCCTTTATCTCGGTTGTCTTTATTATCTAAAAAAGCCGTCGCAAATTGGCAAGCAGGTACAAAATAATCACGTCCTTGTGCTACGGGCAGTGGGTCATCATCGGAAGTGAAATATGCAAAATTTTTACTGGACTTGGCGGAAACAGCACTAAAATCTTGCTGAAAATAATCAGAAACTTGATAGTTGTTTTTACTCATTTCTTTATATAAATCTCGTCCATCTTTCCGACGATCAAAATATTTTTTCCCACCACCGATTATTAAATCTATCTCTGTTTCCATAAAATCGGCGGCAATGTCTTCATACATTTTTCGCTGTTTTACATGTGCAGCAAAAGAGGCAGGTGTCGCATGTACAATAGTTGATGTCGAAACCATACCCGTTGGCATGCCCTTTTCTTCAGCTTCCTCTAAAATGGTTTTGACAGCTATAGTATCGGGGTTCACTCCAATAGCACCGTTATAGGTTTTGACCCCACAAGCAAAGGCAGTGGCTCCAGCCGCTGAATCCGTCACCAAATTATCACTTGCATAAGATTTGTGCAGACCAATTACTGGGAATTTCTCTAAAAACAATTGATTGTCATTTGAGTATAAACCCGCTGATATTTGGGTAATTCCCATTCCATCACCAATCATTAAAATCACGTTTTTTGGTTTTCCGATAGGCATACTCGAACGACTAACGGCTTTCACACTTTTAAATTCTATAGGTGTGTTTTGCGTCGTGATTTCGGTTGATTGTCGAGGCGAGCAACTTATGAATGTTGTTATGATCAAGATGATAATAAATAATTGTTGGTGCATGTATGTTGA